>JAEWCI010000452.1 GCA_023390705.1 Pseudomonadota bacterium | reverse complement strand
AGCCAGGCCAGGCGGTGCCGCTGCGCCGCGCGAGCATGGGCGCGGGCCGCAGCCTCGGCCGCCTCGCCGTCGCGGCGCCGCAGCGCCTCCAGCATCGCCAGATGCTCCGCATGGGCGGCGGCGGCCCTGCCTTCCTGCGTCAGCAGGGAGGGCAGCAGGGCGATGGTGGCCGCCAATTGTTCCAGGCTGCGCAGCAGGTAGCGGTTGTGGGCGGCCAGGTAGAGCATGCCGTGCAGGCGGAGATTGATCTCCGCCAGCCGTCCGGCTTCGCCGAAGGCCGCCGGCTCGGCTTCGACCAGTTCCGCCATGGCATCCAGTTCGGTGTCGGTCGCGTGCTGCGCCGCCAGCCGCGCCGCCGCGCCCTCCAGGATTTCCCGCATGACGTAGAGTTCGACGACCTGGGCATGGTCGGGCTGGGTCACGCTGAGGCCGCGGCGCGGCTCGCGGGTCAGCAGCCCCTCCATCTCCAGCCGGGCGATCGCCTCCCGCACCGGGGTGCGGGTGACGCCGACCCGCGCGGCCAATTCCGTTTCGGTCAGGCGGATGCCGGGCAGCAGCAGACCCTCCCGGATCGCTGCCCGGATGCGGGCATAGGCTTCCTGGCCGAGATCACGCGGGGCGGGCTGTGGCATGGGCAGGGCATCCATGGCGGCATGGCTTAGCGGAAGCAGGGCCGGGCTGGTAGAAACATCTGGACGGCGCCGTATCCCACTGTATCCATACCGGCGCTGCAATTCAGGGGAACCCGATGCTTCTGCTCACCCGGGTCGGCCCAGGGGCAATGTCAGGGGCCATGTCATGCCGGATCTAGATCGAGTCTGGGACGTGCTGGTGGTCGGCGGCGGCAATGCCGCGCTCTGCGCCGCCATTACCGCCCGCCGCATGGGCGCCAGCGTCATCGTCGCCGAACATGCGCCGAAGCCGATGCGCGGCGGCAATTCGCGCCACACCCGCAACCTCCGCGCGCTGCACCCGGCCCCGACCGATGTGCTGACCGAAAGCTACCTGGAAGACGAGTACTGGGACGACCTGCTGCGCGTCACCAAGGGCAAGACCGACGAGCACCTGGCCCGGATGTGCATCCGCGCCAGCCAGCACGCGCCGGAATTCCTGAAGAGCTGCGGCGTGGTCTTCCAGCCCTCGCTCTCCGGCACGCTCTCCCTCTCCCGCACCAATGCCTTCTTCCTCGGCGGCGGCAAGGCGCTGGTGAACGCGCTCTACCGCACCGCCGCCGCGCTCGGCATCGAGGTGCTCTACGACACCGAGGTGCAGCACCTGGAGGTGGAGGGCGGCTTCTTCCAGGAAGCCATCGTCTCCTACCACGGTTTCCCGGCGCGCATCCGCGCCAAGGCGGTGGTGGCCTCGGCCGGCGGCTTCCAGGCCAACCGGGAATGGATGCGGCAATACTGGGGCGACGCCGCCGACAATTTCCAGACCCGCGGCACGCCCTATGCCCAGGGCACCATCCTGAAGGACCTGCTGGCCCAGGGCGTGCAGGAGGTGGGCGACCCCACCCAGTTCCACGCCGTCTGCAACGATGCCCGCGCGCCGATGGAGGATGGCGGCCTGGCCATGCGCCTGGACTGCACGCCCTTCAGCATCGTGGTGAACGAGAATGTCGAGCGCTTCTACGACGAGGGCGAGGATACCTGGCCCAAGCGCTACGCCATCTGGGGCCGGCTCATCGCGCAGCAGCCCAACCAGCGGGCCTTCGCCATCACCGACAGCAAGGCGGTGATGGACTACCTGCCGAGCGTCTTCCCGCCGGTGCGCGCGAACACCATCCCCGATCTGGCACAGCAGCTCGGCCTCGACCCCGAGAAGCTCCTGCGGGTGGTGGAGGAGTTCAACGCGGCGGTGCAGCCCGGCAATTTCAACGGCCAGGTGCTGGACGGCTGCCGCACGGAAGGGCTGACCCCGCCGAAATCCAACTGGGCGCGCCGGATAGATACGCCGCCCTTCATCGGCCATCCGATGCGGCCGGGCATCACCTTCACCTTCCTCGGCGTGAAGGTGAACGACCGCGCCCGCATCCTGATGGCGGACGGCAAGCCCTCGGCGAACATGTTCGCCAGCGGCGAGATCATGGCGGGCAACATTCTGGGCCAGGGCTATCTGGCCGGCTTCGGCATGACCATTGGCACGACATTCGGCCGCATCGCGGGCGAGGAGGCGGCGAAGAATGCGCGAAACTGAAACCACCGAGGAAGCCCGCCGCCACCTGGCGGTCTGCAACGCCTGCCGCTACTGCGAGAGCTATTGCGCGGTCTTCCCGGCGATGACGTTGCGGCGGGAGTTCACCGCCGGCGACATCCAGCACCTGGCCAATCTCTGCCACAACTGCAAGGGCTGCTACCACGCCTGCCAGTATGCGCCGCCGCACGCCTTCGGCATCAACCTGCCCGCCACCTTCGCCACGGTGCGGCAGGAAAGCTATGCCGAATATGCCTGGCCGCCGGCCATGGGCCGGGTGTTCGAGCGCAACGGCACCGTCGTCTCGCTGCTTGCCGCGCTGGGCATGGCCCTGGCCTTGATCCTGGCCGCGGTGATCCAGGACCCGGCGGTGCTGTACGGCGCTCATACCGGGCCCGGCGCCTTCTACCGTGTCATTCCCTGGTGGCTGATGGTGCTGCTGGCGGCCAGCACCTTCGGCTTCTCCCTGCTCGCGCTCGGGATCGGCGCCTATCGCTACATCCGCGGGACGGCGCAGACGCCGGGTCCGGTGGTCGGGCCGGCGGCGGATGCGGCGGTGGATATCCTGACGCTGCGCAACCTCGGCGGCGGCGGGCATGGCTGCAACGACGTGGACGACAGCTTTTCCATGCACCGGCGCTGGTCGCACCAGGCGCTGATGTACGGCTTCCTGCTCTGCTTCGCCGCGACCAGCGTGGCGACGGTGTACGACCATTGGCTGGGCCACCCGGCGCCCTACCCCTTCTGGTCGCTGCCGGTGCAGTTGGGCACCTGGGGCGGGGTGCTGATGTGCCTCGGCGTCATCGGCCTGGCCTGGGTGAAGTTCGTGACAGACCCCGTCCCGGTGGCGCGCCAGCTCATGGGCAGCGAATTCGCCATGCTGGCCCTGCTGTTCCTGGTCAGCGCCACGGGCCTGCTGCTGTTGGCGCTGCGCCATACCGGGGCGATGGGCGTGCTGCTGGCCATCCATCTGGGCCTGGTGCTGAGCTTCTTCGTGGCCCTGCCCTATTCCAAGATGGTGCACGCCCTGTATCGCGGCATCGCCCTCTACCGGGCGGCGCGGGAAAGGCGGACGATGAAGCCCGCCGCGGCGGACTGAACATTCTCGCCACCAGCGACGAAAGTCACGGGGTCCGGGCCGGTT
>JAEWCI010000451.1 GCA_023390705.1 Pseudomonadota bacterium | reverse complement strand
CCGGAGCATTCGCGCTTCGCCGCTGCCATGGCACGGCTGGCGGAGCGGCTGCATCTCAGCCTGTTTTCCCGCACCGCCCTGATGCGGCGCTGGCAGGCTCGCGCCGAGGCCGCCCAACAGGCGGCAGCCGAGCCCATGATCGGCCCGGACGGGCTGCACCACACCGACCGCGGCTATGACTGCCTCGCGGAAGCGCTGACACGCTCGATCGTCACGGCAGTGCAGCCGCCGGCGATGATGGCCGGACGACGGGACGGACCTTCCTAGCCGGACGGAAGCGGCCAGGGCCGGCACCCACCCTGCTGATGGCGCATGGCGGGCCGCTCGCGGTCCGGGCGCGGCTCATCGCGGCGAAGCGCCTTCAGTTGCCCTCATAGGCCCTGCGGTAGAGGCCGATGATGGTGGCGGCGTCCGGCACCTTCGGGTTGTTGGCCGGGCTGCCGGAAGCCAGCGCCTGCTCCGCCATCAGCGGCAGCAGCCCCTCCCATTTCGCCTGGTCGATGCCGTGGCCCTTGGGAGTGGGCACCTTCAGCTCGTCGTTCAGGGCGCGCAATTCGGCCAGCAGCCTTGCGCCCGCCGCCTCGTCGCTGTCCTCGCGCCGGGCGACGCCGATGGCGCGCGCCGCCTCGGCATAGCGCGGCAGGGCGGCGTCCAGCCCGTATTCGGTCACGGCCGGCAGCAGCATGGCGTTGGAAAGCCCGTGCGGCACATGGAAATGCGCGCCGATCGGCCGGCTCATCCCATGCACCAGGGCGACCGAGCTGTTGGAGAAGGCAAGCCCGGCCTGCATGGCGCCCAGCATCATCGCCTCCCGCGCCGCGGCATTGTCCGGCTGGTGGTAGGCGGTGCGCAGGTTCGGCCCGATCAGCCGCATGGCGGCCAGCGCCAGGCTGTCGGCATGCGGGTTGGCGCGGCGGGAGACATAGGCCTCCAGCGCATGGGTCAGGCTGTCGATGCCGGTATCGGCGGTGGTGCGGGGCGGCACGCTGAAGGTCAGCTCGTAATCCACCAGCGCGGCCAGCGGCAGGGCGCCGAGGCCGGCGATCAGCATCTTCTCGTCCGTCTCGGTATCGGTGATGACGGTGAAGCGCGTCGCCTCGCTGCCCGTGCCGGCGGTGGTGGGGATGCAGATGACGGGCACCGCCGCCTTGTCGGCCTGGGCCGGTACCTTGAACTGCCGCATCTTCGCGCCGGCCGGGGCGGCGGCGAGGATGGCCATGGCCTTGGCGGTATCCATCGGGCTGCCGCCGCCGAAGCCGATCAGGCAGTCGAAATCGCCGGCCCGCAGCACGCGGGCGCCGGCCTCCACGACGGTATCGGTCGGGTCGGGCACCGTTTCGCTGAAGATGGCCGGCTTCAGCCCGGCGGCGCGCAACGGGGCGAGCGCCTTCTCCACCGTGCCGCTGCTGACCATCCAGGGGTCGGTCACCACCAGCGGCTTGCCCAGCCCGAACTGCGCCAGCAGCTCCGCCACCTGGCTGACGGCGCCGCCACCGATGCGGATGGCGCGCGGCGAGACATAGCTGGCGATCATTGGGCGTCCTCCGGGAGTCGAGCGCGCCTTTCTAGCAGGCGGCCGGAGTGGCGTCATGGCCGGGCGGCCCCTGGGCCGCAATGGATGCCGCTGGCGCTGCCGGCCCGTCCGGCGGGCCGGGCATCGGGGCCGGCAGGGATCAAAACCTGGTCATGGGTTGGACTTGGGTCCGCCGATGGCGCGAAGCTGCGCCGCCGCTCGCCGGGGCCTTACCCGGCTGCCAAGACAACAGGGAGGCCAGGGCCATGTTCGATCTCGACGGGTTCATCGCCGACTGCCGCGCCGCGCTGGCGGAGGACAGCAGCCACCGCGCCGTGCGTGAGGTCCTTGCCCGTGCCGTTGCCGATCCGGGCGCCGTCATGCGCGCACTGGGTGAGCCGCAACGCGCCCAGGTGCAGAAACTCTACCATGCCCCGGAGCTGACGATCCTCAACGTCATCTGGGGCCCGAACATGAGCATCATGCCGCACAACCACCGCATGTGGGCGGTGATCGGCATGTACACGGGCTGCGAGGACAACATCTTCTGGCGTCGCGTGCCGGGCGACCCGCATGGCCGGCTGGAAGCGGCCGGCGCCCAGGCGCTGCGGGCACGGGACTGCGTGCCGCTCGGCCGCGACCTGATCCATTCGGTGACCAACCCCATCCCGCGCCTGACGGGGGCGATCCACATCTATGGCGGCGACTTCTTCGCCGCCGAGCGCAGCGAATGGGACCCCGAGACGCTGCATGAGGGGCGCTACGACGTCACCAAGACAATGCGGCTGTTCGAGGAATCCAACAGCCGGCTGGCGCACTGAACAGGGGAAACACCATGCAGACGGACCGCTACGGCCTGCCGCTCGCCACCGCCTCGGTGGCGGCACGCAATGCCTATGTCGAGGGCTGCGATCTGGTCCTCACGCTCTATCCCGGCGCGGTGGCGGCCTTCGACCGGGCGCTGGCCGCCGATCCGGGCCTGGCCCTGGCCCATGCCGGCCGGGCGCGGGCGCAGCAGATCCGTGGCGACATGCCCGGCGCCCAGGCCAGCATCGCCGCCGCGC
>JAEWCI010000432.1 GCA_023390705.1 Pseudomonadota bacterium | reverse complement strand
CTGCTCGGCGGCGCGGCGACCTTGGCGGCGGTGCTTGTGGTGCAGCCGCTGCGCGCGCGGTTGGATGCGGAACGCGACCCTGGCCAGCGCATGGACCTTGGCATCATCCTGGGGCGCGCCAACCTGGCGGCACCCTTCCGCGCCTTGCGGCTGGACCCGCTGCTGCTGCCGCTGAGCCTGCTCGGCATCGCCTATGCCGTGGTGCAGGGCTGCCTCTTCACCTTCTGCGTCACCTGGCTGGTGGCGGAACGCGGGGTGGGGCTGGTCGCGGCGGGCACGGTCTTCGCCACCATCCAGGGGGCGGGGATCGTCGCGCGCATCCTGCTGGGCTGGGTGGCGGACCGCACCGGCCATGCCAGCCTGAACCTGGTGGTGCAGGGCTTCGCCGCCGCCGCGGCGCTGGACGGCTTCACCGCCCTGCCCGCCGGCGCGCCGCTGTCCCTGGTGCTGGGCATGGCGCTGCTCTGCGGCCTGCTCTGCGTGAGCTGGAACGGCACCATCATGGCGGAGATCGCGCGGCTGGCGCCGATGCAGCGGGTGACGGACGCGACCAGCGGCAGCACCCTGCTGATCTTCCTGGGCTACACCGCCGGCCCAGCGGGCTTCGCCGCGCTGGTGCCGCTGCTGGGAGGCTTCACCGCCCCCTTCCGCCTGGCCGCCCTGCTGCTGGCCCTGGCTGCCGTGGGCATGGGAATCGTGCTGTTGCGCGCCGGGCGGCACCGGGATAGTTAAGCTGCAAAGCTAATTGTCCAGGAAGTCCCGCCCTGTCCGCTACCGTCAGCCGGCCCGCCCTGCTGCCCGACGGCACCGACCGTGCCTTTCGTGTCTTCGTGCACGAATTCCTGGCCTTCGCCTCGCGGCTGGAGGCGGTGCGCGGCGGCTTCGCGCAGCGGCTCGGCCTGCCCGGCGCCGCCTACACCACGCTGATCGCCCTAGCGCATCTGGAACGCGAGCAGGAGGAGGTGGGCATCAGCGCGCTGGCGGCGCATCTGCATGCCTCGTCCCCCTTCGTCACCAATGAGATCGCCCGGCTGGTGCGGCTGCGCCTGGTGCGCAAGCAGCCGCACCCGCGCGATGGCCGCCGCGTGGTGCTGCGGCTCACGCCGCGCGGCCATGCCCTGCTGGAGCGCCTGGCGCCCTTGCAGGCACCGGTGAACGACCAACTCTTCGCCGCCCTGGATACCGAGGCTTTCCGGCGCCTCTCTGCGCTGCTGCCGCGCCTGGTGGCGGATGCCGATGCGGCGCTGACGCTGCTGGCCGCATCCGGCCCGCTGCCCGTCACCCCTTCCCGCCCTGCCCCGATCCCCGAGGAGGCCACCCCATGACGCCAGAAGCCAGCCCGCGCGATGGCGCCCAGCACCTCGCCAGCCTGCGCGACGGGCGGGAGCTGTGGTATCGCGGCCAGCGCGTCGCCGATGTCACTGCTCACCACGCCTTCCGCAACGCCACGCGTTCCGCCGCGGCGCTGTACGACTTCCAGGCGCGGCCGGAGAACCGGGCGCTGATGACCTTCGCCAGCCCGGACACCGGCCGCCCGGTGAACCGCATGTGGGAATTGCCGGAGAGCTACGAACAACTGGTTCGCCGGCGGCAGGCGCTGGAAGCCTGGGCCGGCACGCATTGCGGCTTCCTCGGCCGCAGCCCGGACCATGTGGCCTCCTGCATCTCCGGCATGGCGATGGGGGCGGAGGTGTTCGAGGCGGCGGACCCGAAGCGCGCCGGCGCGCTGCGCGACTACTACCGCTACGCGCGCGACAACGACCTCTACCTCACCTATGTCATCATCAATCCGCAGGCCGACCGCGGCAAGGGCGCGGCGGAACAGGATGACGACCTGGTGCTGCGGCTGGTGGACCAGGACGCCGAGGGCATCACGGTACGTGGCGCCAAGATGCTGGCAACCAGCGCCATCATGGCGAACGAGGTCTTCGTCACCTGCATCCAGCCGCTGCGCAAGGGCGTGGACGAAAGCTTCGCCATCTCCTTCGCCATTCCCATGAATGCCAAGGGGCTCAAGACCCTTTCGCGCAAATCCTATGAGGACGCCTCACCCAGCGTCTTCGACAACCCCCTCGCCAGCCGCTTCGACGAGAATGACGCGGTGATGTGGTTCGAGGACGTGAAGGTGCCCTGGGACCGCGTTTTCCTGGCCGGCGACACCGATCTCTGCCTGAAGCAGTTCCACGCCACCCCGGCGCATGTGTACCAGAACTACCAGTCGCAGATCCGGCTGATGGTGAAGCTGCGCTTCATGGCCGGGCTGGCGAAGCGCATCGCGGAGGTGAATGGCATCATCGGCTTCCCGCAGGTGCGGGAGACCCTGGGCCAACTCGCCGCCGAGGCCGCGATGGTCGAGGGCATGGTGGCCGGGATGGAGGCCAAGGGCAGCTTCCACGGCCGGTATTTCATCCCCGACCGCCACCTGATGTATGCCGCGCAGGTCCTGACGCAGCAGCTCTACGCCAAGGTGCTGAACACGCTGCGTGAACTCTCGGGCGGCGGCCTCATCATGCTGCCTTCCGGCATCGAGGATTTCGCCGAACCGGAACTGCGGCGGCTGATCGGCAAGACCCAGCGTTCCTCGGTGGTGCAGCCGGAGGACCGGGTGAAATTCTTCCGCCTGGCCTGGGATGCGGTGGGCAGCGAATTCGCCAGCCGCCACGCCCAGTATGAAATCTTCTATGCCGGCGCGCCCATGGTGCCGAAGGGCCATTCCTTCCGCACCTATGACTGGGACCGCGCGACGGGCATGGTGGACGGTGTGCTCTCCGGCTATGGGCTGGAGGGAACAAAGCTGCCGAAGGCGGCGGAATAGGTTTCCGACAGGCTGGCGCCGCAGCCGCGGCGGCGCCGAAGCACCAGACGCGGCGCGCCAGGCACGGCCGACGGAGATCGGTCAGGAAGAGACGAGGGACGAATGCAGGGTAAGGGCATCAGGGCCTGGGCACTGGGCGTGGCGGCGGCCTGCGGCTTCACCATGGGCGCATCGGCGCAGCTTTCCGACAACGCCGTGCGGATCGGCGTGATGAACGACATGGCCGGCCTCTTCGCCGACCTGGCGGGGCCAGGCTCGGTCGAGGCGGCGCGCATGGCGGCGGCGGATTTCGGCGGCACCGTGCTGGGCCGGCCGATCGAAGTGCTGGCCGGCGACCACCAGAACAAGCCCGATGTCGGCTCCGCCCTGGCGCGGCGCTGGTACGACCAGGATGGCGTTGATGTCATCATGGACCTGCCGAATTCCGGCATCGCCCTGGCGGTGCAGCGCATCGCGCATGAGAAGCAGCGGCTGGTGATCCATTCCTCCGCCGCCGCTTCGGATCTGACAGGCCGGGCCTGCTCCCCCTACGGCATCCACTGGGCCTTCGACAGCTACGCGCTTGCCACCAGCACCGGCAATGCGCTGCTGCAGCGCGGCGGCAATTCCTGGTTCTTCCTGACCGTGGACTACGCGGTTGGCCATGCCTTCGAACGCGACGTGACGGCGGTGGTGACGGCCAATGGCGGCCGCGTCGCCGGTGGCGTGCGCCATCCGCTGAACACCGCCGACTTCTCCTCCTTCCTGCTGCAGGCCCAGGCCAGCCGGGCGCGGGTGCTGGCCTTCGCCAATGCCGGCGGCGACCTGTCGAACTCCATCAAGCAGGCGGCCAGCTTCGGCCTGTTCCGCAGCATGACGCCGGTCGGCATCATGGTGTTCCTGACGGATATCCATGCCATCGGGCTGCAGGATGCCCAGGGGCTTATGCTGACCGAAAGCTTCTACTGGGACATGAACGACGAGACCCGCGCCTGGTCCCGCCGCTTCATGGAACGCATGCGCCGGATGCCCACCATGCCGCAGGCCGGCGTCTATACCGCGACCCTGCACTATCTCCGCGCCATCCAGGCCGCCGGGACGGATGATGCCGGGAGGGTGGCGGAGCAGATGCGCGCCACGCCGATCAACGATTTCATGACCCGGAACGGCCGCATCCGCGAGGACGGCCGGGTGCTGCGCGACTTCACCCTGTTCCAGGTGAAGTCGCCGCAGGAAAGCCGCGGCCCCTGGGACTACTACCGCACCGTCGCCACCATCCCGGCCGAGGTCGCGGCGCGTCCGCTGGCCGAAGGCGGCTGCCCGCTGGTGCAGGGCCGATGAGCGCCCGTG
Organism: Pseudomonadota bacterium; assembly: GCA_023390705.1. Lineage (GTDB taxonomy): Bacteria > Pseudomonadota > Alphaproteobacteria > Acetobacterales > Acetobacteraceae > JAEWCI01. The sequence goes on along the minus strand of JAEWCI010000432.1, from coordinate 3,265 downwards.
CCGTCGTCATCGCCGGCGCCGGCCCCGTGGGGCTCTCGGCAGCGGCCGCGCTGCACCGCCAGGGCATTCCCGTGCTGGTGCTGGAAGCCGAACCGAGCCTGCCGGTGGAACTGCGCGCCTCCACCTTCCATGCGCCGACGCTGGACATGCTGGACGATCTCGGCGCCGCGAAGCCGATGATCGCCCAGGGGCTGGTGGCGCCGCTGGTGCAGTACCGCAACCGCGACCACAGCCTGATCGCGGAATTCGATTTCGGCGGGCTGGCCGATGTCAGCCGCCACCCCTACCGCGTGCAGGTGGAGCAGTACAGGCTGACCCATATCCTGGCCGGGCAGCTCAGCGGCCAGCCCGGCTTTTCCTTGCGCTTCGGCGCGGCGGTGGAGGGCTGCGAGGATCGTGGCGACCATGTCCGCGTCCTGCTGAAGAACGGCGAGGCGCTGGAGGCGAGTTGGCTGATCGGCGCCGATGGCGCGCACAGCCCGGTGCGCCGCTCGCTCGGCATCGAATTCGAGGGCTTCACCTGGCCGGAGCGCTTCCTGGTGCTCTCCACCCCCTTCGAATTCGCCGATGCCATCCCCGGCCTGGCCGATGTCACCTACTATGCCGACCCGGAGCAGTGGTTCTTCCTGCTGCGCGTGCCCGGGCTGTGGCGCGCCATGTTCCCGGTGCCGCCGGAAGTGGGCGAGGATGTGGTGATGTCCGATGCCTATGCCGCGCAGTGCATGGGCCGCATCCTGCCCGGGCGGGACAGCTACGAATTGCGCCACCGCACCCTGTATCGCGTCCACCAGCGGGTGGCGAAGACCTTCCGCCAGGGCCGCGTGCTGCTGGCCGGCGATGCCGCGCATATCAACAACCCGCTCGGCGGCATGGGGCTGAACGGTGGCGTGCATGACGCGATCAACCTGGCCGGCAAGCTGGGCCAGGTCTGGCGAGGCGAAGCGCCGGACAGCCTGCTGGACCGCTACGACCGCCAGCGCCGCGGCGTGACGCTGGAACATGTCCAGCGCGCCACCATCCAGAACAAGCAGAACCTGGAGGCGAAGGAGCCGGAAGCCCAGGCCGATTTCCGCCGCCGCATGGCGGAAGCCATGGCGGACCCGGTGAAGCGGCGCGCCCAACTGGAATCCATGTCCATGATCGCCGGGCTGCGCCGGGCGGAGGAGATCGCCTGATGCGCCGCCGTTCCCTTCTCGCCCTGCCTGCCCTTTTGGCGGCGCCCGCCCTGGTGCGCGCGCAGGAACCCTGGCCCTCCCGCCCCCTCCGCTTCATCGTGCCCATCCCGCCCGGCGGCTCCAGCGATTTCGTCGCGCGCATCGCGGCGGAGCGCATGGCGCAGAGCCTCGGCCAGCCCGTCGTCATCGAGAACCGCGGCGGCGCCGGCGGCAATATCGGCACCGAGGCGCTGGCCCGCGCCACGGCGGATGGCTACAGCATGGGGCTGGCCGCGGTGGGCACCCTGGCGGTGAACCGGCACCTCTACCGGCGGCTGCCCTTCGACCCGGACCGCGACTTCATCCCGGTCTCGCTGCTCGCCATCGTGCCGAACCTGATGGTGGTGCCGCCGACCCTGCCGGTGAACAGCGTGACGGAATTCGCCGCCTGGGCGAAGGCGCAGGGCGCGGGGGTGAATTTCGGCTCCATCGGCAATGGCAGCAGCCAGCACCTGGCCGGGGTGCAGTTCAACATGCTGACCGGCACCCGGATGGTGCATGTGCCCTACCGCGAATCCGCCCAGGCCAATACCGACCTGATGGAAGGCCGGGTGCAGGTGCTGTTCCAGTCCATCTCCGGCCCGGTGACGGACCTGGCCAGGACCGGCCGCATGAAGCCCCTGGCGGTGACGGGCGAGCAGCGCGTGCCCGCCTTCCCGGATCTGCCCACGCTGAAGGAAGCCGGCATCGACGTCACGACAACCGGCTGGTTCGGCCTGATCCTGCCCGCCGGCGTGCCGGAGCCCATCGTGGCGAAGCTGGAAGCCGCGGCGGTGGCGGCGATGGCGGAGCCTTCCGCACGCCAGCGCATCACCGATTTCGGCAGCTTCGCCCGTGCCGAGGGCCGGGCGCATTTCACCCGCTTCATCGCCGAGGAATCGCAGCGCATGCAGGCCGTGGTCCGCGCCTCCGGCGCCGTGGTGGATTGAGGAGACGTGATGCAGACGTTGAGCTTCGAATTCCGTGGCCATGGCAGGGCCGAGCACCGCAGCGTGGCGGTGCGCGACCTGGTCATCGCCGGCTGGACCGGCCGCGACATGCACAAGGTGCAGGAGCATATCGAGGAGCTTGCCGCGCTGGGCGTGGCGCCGCCCGCTTCCGTACCCTGCTTCTACCGCGGGGGCACCAACCTGCTGACCACGGCGCCGGAAGTGGATTGCCTCGGCGCCGAGAGCAGCGGCGAGGCCGAATGGTTCCTGCTGGTGCAGGATGACGGCTGGTGGGTCGGCGCCGGATCGGACCACACCGACCGCAAGGTGGAAGCCTATTCCATCACCGTCTCCAAGCAGATGTGCCCGAAGCCCGTGGCGCCGGTGCTGTGGCGCTTCGACGAAGTGGCGGACCACTGGGACAGCCTGGAGATCCGTTCGGAAGTGGATGACGGCGCCGGCTTCGTCACCTACCAGCAGGGCAGCGTGGCGGCCATGCGCCACCCGCGCGACCTGGTGGCGGCGTACGAGGCCGCCGGCCACCGCCTGGCGCCGGGCACGCTGATGTTCGGCGGCACCCTGCCGGTGCAGGGTGGCATCCGGCCGCGGCGCGACTTCCGCCTTTCCCTGCACGACCCCGTGCGCGGCGAAACCATCCGCCACCACTACACCGCCCGCTGGCTGGCGGGCTGAGGAGGACGCCATGGCGATCCGCAAGGAACATCTGGAATTCCACGCGCCGGACCTGGAGAGCGGCTGGCACAACCCCGGCGGCTACCCGGAGGGGATCGAGCAGAAGATCCTGGCCGGCTCGCTGGACGAGGCGAACAAGACCGGCCATCGCACCCGCCTGCTGCGCTTCGCCCCGGGGAAATTCACCACCACCCCCTTCGTCCATGACTACTGGGAGGAGGTGTGGCTGGTTTCCGGCGACCTGATCGTCGGCAATGACGCCGAGGGCAAGGGCGGGGAGAAATTCACCGGCCGCGCCTATGCCTGCCGCCCGCCCGGCGCCTATCACGGCCCCTTCAGGAGCGAAACGGGCTGCGTATTGCTGGAAATGCACTACTACGACGAAAGCAAAAGCTGAACCTTCAGCGGCCCGGCCCGGTGGTTTCCGGC
>JAEWCI010000348.1 GCA_023390705.1 Pseudomonadota bacterium | reverse complement strand
GCGCCGCCGGGCGACGCTGCTGGCGTTGCTGGTCTTCGCCGCCTGCCTCGCCGCCTCCGCCTGGATGAGCGAGGCCGACCCGGCCACGCTCTGGGCCGGGCTGCCGCGCATCGGCGAGTATTTCACCCGCATCATGCCGAAGCTGCGTTGGGAGGTGCTGTTCGCCGGCACAGAAACCGAAGGCAGCCTGGCCTTCTGGTTCTACCGGCTGGATTCCTGGGCGCTGCTGCTGCTGGAAACCGCGCAGATGGCGGCGCTGGCGACGCTGCTGGGTTTCTGCGCCGCGCTGCTGCTGGCCTTCCCCGCGGCCCGCAACCTCTCCTCCCGCCCCTGGCTCTATCATCTCTGCCGGCGTTCGCTGGAAGCGCTGCGGACGGTGCCGGAGATCGTCTTCGCGCTCATCCTGGTCTGGGCCTTCGGCATCGGGCCGCTGGCCGGCATCCTGGCCATCGCCGCGCATACCGCCGGCGCGCTCGGCAAGCTGTTTGCCGAAGCCTTCGAGAATGCGGACATGAAGCCCTGGGAAGGGGTGCGCGCCGCCGGCGGCACCTGGGCGGAAGCCTGCCGCTTCGCCGTGCTGCCCCAGGCCCTGCCGAGCGTGCTCAGCTACGGGCTGCTGCGCTTCGAGATCAACCTGCGCGCCGCCAGCGTCATCGGCTTCGTCGGCGGCGGCGGCATCGGGCAGGAACTCTACAAAGTCATCGCCTCCAACTACTACGAGGAGATCAGCGCCATCGTGGTGCTGCTGATCCTCTGCGTCGCGGCCATAGACCTGTTCTCGGAGACGCTGCGCCACCGGGTCATCGGTCGGCTGGAGGCGGCGGCATGAGCCCCGCCGAGATCGCCGCCTGGCGGGCGCGGATGCCGCTGGCCTTCGCCGCGCCGCCGCTGGTGCGGGCGCGGCGCAGGGCGGGCGGCGCGCTGTTCCTGCTGTGGCTGGGCTGGGCACTGCATGCCTTCGGCTTCAGCCCGCAGCGGCTGTGGAACGGGCTTTCCGGCCTGTTCACCATCCTGCGGCTGATGGTCCCGCCCTCGCCCGGGGAGATGTGGGACGACATCCTGAAGGGGCTGGCGGAAAGCCTCGCCATGGCCTTCCTCGGCACCGTCATCGCGACCGGCTTCGCGCTGCCGCTCGGCTTCCTCGGCGCGCGCAACGTGGTGGCGGCGCGGCTGCTGCGCTTCCCGCTGCGCCGGTTGCTGGACGGCATCCGCGGCGTGGACCAGTTGATCTGGGCGCTGGCCTATGTGCGCGCGGTGGGGCTGGGGCCGCTGGCCGGCGTGCTGGCCATCGCCACCGCCGATATCGCCGTGCTGGCCAAGCTCTTCGCCGAGCTGATCGAGAATGCCGAGCGCCGCCAGGTGGAGGGCGTGGCGGCCGCCGGCGGCGGGCGGCTGGCGCAGTTGCGCTGGGGCGTGGTGCCGCAGGTGCTGCCCGTCATGCTCTCCCAGGCATTGTATTTCTTCGAGAGCAATGTGCGCTCCGCTGCCATCCTCGGCGTGGTCGGGGCCGGCGGCATCGGGCTGCAGATCGCCGAGCGCATCAGGGTGCGGAACTGGGACGAGGTGGCCTTCATCATCCTGACGATGATCGCCCTGGTCGCCGCCATAGACTGGGTTTCGGGGAAGCTGCGACGCAGGCTGATCGGTTGAGGCGGGGGGCGGTGGTTGCGCGTGGCGTGGCAGGGGTCTAGGCGAAGCCGGCAACGTCCAGGAAGGCTCCCATGATCAGGATCGTCCGTGCCGAAAGCTTCGTCTACCGCGCCCCCATCGCGGTGCCCGTGGTCAACGCCTTCGGCGCCATGACCGAGCGCGTCGCGGTCTTCATCCGCCTGACCGATGCCGACGGCGCCTGCGGCTGGGGCGAGGTCTGGTGCAATTTCCCGACCGTCGGCGCCGAGCACCGCGCCCGGCTGTTCGACGCCTTCATCGCCCCCCGCCTGCTCGGCCGCGAGATCGCGGACCCCCGCGCCTTCTGGGCGGAGGCCGACCGCGCCCTGCATGTCTGGGGCCTGCAATGCGGCGAGCCCGGCGCCTTCGCCGGCGCCCTGGCCGGGGCGGACATCGCGCTGCACGACCTGCTGGCCCGCCGCGCCGGGCAGCCGCTGTGGCGTTACCTCGGCGGGCGCGACGCCGCCCCTGTGCCGGCCTATGCCAGCGGGCTGAACCCGGACGAACAGGCGCTGGCCCAGGTGGAGGAGGCCCGTAGCCGCGGCCATCGCGCCTTCAAGATCAAGATCGGCTTCGGCGAGCAGCGCGACATCGCCACCCTGGCGCCGGTCTTCGCATCGTTGCGCGAAGGCGAGCGCTGCATGGTGGACATCAACCAGGGCTGGGAGGTGGCGACGGCGGTGCGCATGGCCGGGGTGCTGGGGCAATTCCCGCTGCACTGGATCGAGGAGCCGCTGACCTGCGACCGCCCGGCCTGGGAATGGTCCCAGGTGCGCGCCGCCAGCCGCGCCCAGCTTGCGGCCGGCGAGAACCTGCGCGGCGCCCTGGCCTTCCAGCAGGCGCTGGCGGATGGGCATCTCGGCGTGGTGCAGCCGGATTGCTGCAAATGGGGCGGGCTTTCCGGCACCCTGGCGGTGGCGCAGGCGGTGGTCGGCGCCGGCCGCGCCTACTGCCCGCACCTGCTGGGCGGCGGGGTGGGGCAGTTGGCCTCGCTGCACCTGCTGGCCGCGGTGCGCGGCCCGGGCCTGCTGGAGATGGACGCCAACCCCAACCCGCTGCGCAGCCTGGTGATAGACCCGGTGCTGACGCTGCGGGAGGGGATGATCGCCCTGCCCGCCGGGCCGGGCCTGGGCACCGAGCCGGACCTGGCCGGGCTGGCACCCTTCGAGGTGATGCGGACCGAAAGGCGCGGCT
>JAEWCI010000327.1 GCA_023390705.1 Pseudomonadota bacterium | reverse complement strand
GTGCTCGGGCTGTTGCGCGGGCTGCGCAATGCCTGCGGCGGCGCGGCCGGGGCTCGCCGCCTGCGCGTGGTGCCGGCGCCCGGGGCATGATCCCGGTCACCGTCATCACCGGCTTCCTGGGCGCGGGCAAGACCACCCTGCTGCGCCGGCTGCTCCGCGACCCCGCCCATGCCGACAGCGCCGTCATCGTCAATGAATTCGGCGAGGTGGCACTGGACCATGACTTGCTGGTCGCCAGCGAGGACACCCTGGTCTCCCTCTCCACCGGCTGCCTGTGCTGCGCCGTGCGCAGCGACCTGACCGAAACCCTGCTCGATCTGCATCGGCGGCGTGAGGCCGGCGAGGTGCCTGCCTATCGCCGCGTGCTGATCGAAACCTCCGGCCTCGCCGACCCGGCCCCCATCCTGCATGCGCTGCTGACCGAGGACCGGGTGGCGGCGCGGCACCGCCTCGCTTCGGTGGTGGCGCTGGTGGATGCGCTGCACGGCGCCGCCGCGCTGGACCGCCACCCGGAAGCGCGCCGCCAGGCCATGCTGGCTGACCGGCTGCTGCTCACCAAGCCGGATCTTGCCCCGGATCGCAGGGCGCTGCGGGAGAGGCTGGCAGCCCTGAACCCCGCCGCGCCGACCGCCGAGGCCGTCCAGGGCGCCATCCCACCCGGCTGGCTGCTGGCGGCCGGGGAGCGCGGCAATGACCCGGCGGCGCTGGCCGCCTGGATCGAGGCCGCCGCCACCCCTGCCCGCCACAGCGCCGGGGTGGAGGCGATCATCCTGGAGCGCGAAGCGCCGATCCCGGCCCTCGCCCTCACCCTCTGGCTGGAGGGGCTGGCCGAACATGCCGGGGAACGGCTGCTGCGGCTGAAGGGCCTGGTCTGCCTTGCCGAATCGCCGGAAAGCCCGGCGGCCATCCATGGCGTCCAGCATGTGATGCAGGCACCGGAATGGCTGGCAGCCTGGCCCTCGGCGGATCGCCGCTCCCGCCTGGTGCTGCTGGGCCAGGGCATCCCGCGCCACTGGCCGGCCCGGCTGCTGGCGGCGATCGAAGCCGAGGTCACGGCCGCCACCGCGCGGCGCTGACGCCCCCTCCCCGGGTTGCCCGCCCGCCCGCCCGGTGGTCAATTGCCCGGCCATCTGCTGGGAGGACAGGCCGTGCCAAGGCCGCACATGCCATGAAGGATCCGGCGCAGCTCTTTTCGCTGGCGGGCTCCACCGCCCTTGTCACCGGCGCCTCCGGCGTGCTGGGGGTGCATTTCGCGCGCGTCCTGCATGCCGCCGGCGCCCGGGTGGTGCTGGCCGCCCGGCGGGCGGAGGCGCTCTCGGCCCTTGCCGCGGAACTGGGCGAGCGCGCCCGGGCCCTGCCGCTGGACGTGACCGACCCGGCCTCCGTCGCCGCGCTGTTCGATGCGGCGGGCCCCTGCGATGTCATCATCAACAATGCCGGCATCGCCGTGACGAAGCCGGTGCTGCAGCAAAGCGCCGAGGACTGGGACAGCGTGCAGGACGTGAACCTGCGCGGCTGCTTCCTGGTGGCCACCGAAGGCGCGCGGCGGCTGGTGGCGGCGCAGAAGCCGGGCAGCATCGTCAACATCGCCTCCATCCTCGGCGAGCGGATCATCCCCGGCGTCGCCGGCTATACCGCCGCCAAGGCCGGGCTGCTGCAACTGACGCGGCAACTGGCAGTGGAACTGGCGCGCCACCGCATCCGGGTGAACGCCCTGGCGCCGGGCTACATCGCCACGCCGATCAACGCCGAATTCTTCGCCTCCGAACCCGGCCAGGCCATGATCAAGCGCGTGCCGCAGCGCCGGCTCGGCCAGCCGGAGGACCTTACCGCCCCGCTGCTGCTGCTGGCTTCCAATGCCGGCGCGCACATGACCGGCGCCACGCTGGTGGTGGATGGCGGCCATTCCGTGAACCCCCTCTAGGACCGAACCACCATGGATTTCGCCCTGCCGCCCGAGGTCGAGGCCACCCGCGCCCGCATCCGCAGCTTCGTCGAGGAGCGCATCATCCCGCTGGAATCCGACCCGGCGACCTATGACGAGCACGAGAACATCGCCAAGCCGCTGCTGGAGAAGCTGCGCGCCGAGGCCAAGGCGCAGGGACTCTGGGCGCTCGGCATGCCGAAGGAGCGCGGCGGCCAGGGCTTCAGCATGGTCGGGCTGGCCGCCTGCTACGAGGAGATGAACCGCTCCATCTTCGGCCCTGTCGTGTTCCACGGGGCAGCGCCGGATGACGGCAACATGCGCGTGCTGAACATGGTGGGCACCGAGGCGCAGAAGGCGAAATGGCTGCAGCCGATCATCGACGGCAAGGTGCAGTCCAGCTTCGCCATGACCGAGCCGGATGGCTGCGGCAGCGATCCTTCCATGACCTACACCAGGGCCGAGCGGAAGGGGAACGACCGCTGGTCCATCACCGGCCGCAAATGGTTCATCACCGGCGCGGCGGAAGCGAAGCACTTCATCCTGATGGCCCGCACCGGCGAGGATGACCGCCGTGGCCTGACCGCCTTCCTCTTCCACGCCGACCAGCCCGGCTGGCGCATCCTCCGACGCATCCCGATCATGGGGCCGGAGGAGCATGGCGGCCATTGCGAGCTGGAATTCGACGGGCTGGAAGTGCCGGACGAGGATGTGCTGATGGGCGTGGGCGATGGGCTGCGCGTCACGCAGATCCGCCTCGGCCCGGCGCGCCTGACGCATTGCATGCGCTGGACCGGCATGGGGCGCCGCGCGCTTGAGATCGCCATGGAATACATCCAGCGGCGCCAGGCCTTCGGCACCACGCTGATCGAGAAGGAAAGCGTGCAGCAGTTGATCGGCCAGGCGGCGATGGAGCTGGACATCGCCCGCCTCGTCACCATGCGCGCCGCCTGGCACCTGGACCAGGGCAGCCTGGCGCGCAAGGAAATCTCGACCGCCAAGGTCCTGGCTGCCGATGCGCTGCACAAGGCGGTGGACACCTCGCTGCAATTGCTCGGCGCCCGCGGCTATTCCAAGGACACGGTGGTGGAGTGGATGTACCGCTACGCCCGCCAGGCCAGGCTGGTGGACGGCGCTTCCGAGGTGCATCGCATGGTCCTGGCGAATTTCCTGCGCCGTCAGGGCAAGGATTACTTCGCCTGGGGAGCCGGGCGTGGATGAGGGGGCACGCAACCGGCTTGCCGCCTGGCTGAGCCGGGCGGCCGGGGCGCCGGTGGCGATCGAGCGCATGGCACTGCTCTCGGGCGGTGCCATCCAGCAGAATTGGGCGCTGGACGTGACCCTGGGCGGCAGCGCCCAGGCCTGGGTGCTGCGCACCGACAACCCGGCGACCCTGGCCGTGAGCCTGCCGCGCGCCGCCGAGTTCGCCCTGCTGCGCGCCGCCTTCGCCGCCGGCGTGACGGTGCCGCAGCCGCACCATCTGTGCGAGGACCCGGCGGTGACCGGCCGGCCCTTCTT
>JAEWCI010000180.1 GCA_023390705.1 Pseudomonadota bacterium | reverse complement strand
GGCGTGGACGGGGCTGCGGCCTTGCCGTTCCAGGGTGTGTAGCGGACCTCATAGACGGTCAGCTTGTTGTCGCCACTCTGCGCGTCGAGGTTCCAGAAGAACTGCTGGCCGAAGCCGACCGAGCGGTTGTCCGGGCCACCATTGGCGAAGTCTTTGTCGATGTTGTCGTACTGCGTGTACTGCACCACGCCGTCGAGCGTCACGCTGACGAAGGGGCGGCCCTGGTCGTCCTCGGCCCATGTCATGCTGACGGTGTGATCGCCGTAGGGATCGGCCAGCGGCGTCTTGTAGTAGTTGGAGTCGTAGAAATTCTCGTCATTCGGCCCGGCGTAATGGATGGCCGAATAGGGATAGCCGCCGAAATCGAATTCCAGGATGTCGTATTCGCCGTGCGGCCACACATCCGCGCTCGACCACAGCAGGATGTAGTCGCCGATGGTCGTGCCATAGCTGTTGAAGTCGATTTCCCAGGTGCCATAGCCATTGCCGGCATCCGGGCCGACTGGCGGCACCATGACGCCGCTGTCGGCCCACTCGCCGGCCTTACCGGTGAGCGTTACCTGGCCGGGCACGGACCACCAGTCGGGGTTGCCCCACCAGCGGTTCATCTTCCCGAGGATATTGTTCGGGTCGGCGCCGTCGAAGCTTTCGACCCAGGCAGTATCGGCCATGTTCGATTCCGGATTTGGCTGTGGGGCAGGGGTGGGGCCGGATTCCGCCGCAGGGGGAGTGGCGGGGGCGGGGGCGGGCTGGGGCACCTGCGGCGGCTCGGAGGTGCCGCCCTGGATACCCTGCGCGATCGGGGTCAGGACGCCGGCCAGGCGCTGGCCGAGCCAGGTCGCATCCGCGGCACCCATATGCGAGCTGCCGGGGAAACCGTCGCCGTCCATGGCGAGGCCCTGCGCATCCCAGGAGATGGAGGCATTGAAGGCCCGATCGCTGGACAGCTCGTCCATGCCGTCGCCGATCGGGCTCCAGTTGTTGCCATAGGGGTATTTGATCGGCACGAAGAGGTAGGGCGTGGTGTCGGCGCCCTGGCCCAATTCCGCGCGCACCAGTGCCGCGTCGGCGCGCACTTCGCGCAGCCAGTCCGCCTTGGTCAGCGAGTAATCGCCCTGGTCATATTCGTTATGCATCCAGATGGTGATGGTGGGATTGGCCTTCACCTCGGGCGGCAGTTCCCGCAGGTATTGCAGAAGGCCAGCCTGCTCTCCGTCACTATCCCAGGCCATGAAGGCGGTACCACTGTAGATGGTGCTGGTGTCATCGCCCCAATCAGCCAGAATATTAACGTTCTGGCCCAGTGCCTTCTCCAGCGCCTGCTCCATCGCCCAGGCACCCTTATCCGCGAAGACAAGAGCGTTGCTCTGGCCCCTGATCAGAACATTGATTGTCATTGAATCAGGCCGAGGCTGTTGCCGAGATGGCGGCGGCGGGTGTGAACATCAGCGCTGTCCCCTTAACGTTTCGAATCCAAGCCGTCACCGGCCGGGTCCGAGCGCCGCCGCAGCCTTGGGCGAGCGGCTCAACGGGCCCGTGGGGACACGCCAGAGGCGATCCGCACAATCCAGTGAATGACGAAGTTGTGAGGAAGCGTATATTGGATATCAACCAGAAGATTATTGAATAGCAGGATTTAGTGAGTTTTCGGCTGGGATTTCGAAGTAAATAGGAAAAATATCGTAATTCGGCATGAGAACCGCCCGAGTATCATCCGTATCCAGCAGCCGGGCGGCACTCTCAGGCAGCGGACTTCATTCGTCAGCCCCACGGCATGCTGAGGCCGATGGAACCAGACCAAGCCGAAAGCCGCGGTGGCCGCCTTGGGTCGAGGCCCGGCACCTAGGGACGGCCTTACCGGGACGATGGGAATACCGGGTGAGGGAGAGCGAGCAGGGCCTCCCTGCCGACGTGATGAGGCCCGCCAGCCAGGAAGCTGGCTGGGACATGGGCCGGTTTGTCCTTGGCCTCACCGGTGCCGGGCCGCGGAGGCAGAACTCCGGAGGCCGCCAGGCAGGCCACCACGTCACCTCGTCGCCACATTGCGTGGCCGCCCGCCCATCGGCCATGAGGCGGGGCGATCCTGCGCTACGGTCCGAAGCACCTGCGGCGGGGTTGCGTCTGCCGGCCCCCGAACCGGGCAGGGCGCTGCATAGCTGCCCGGACGGCGCGATCCCCGGCGGGCCTCCGGCCTGTTTTCCTTATGCCCGGCTGCCCCTGGCACCATCCGCCCTCCGTGCCGCGGGCGCCGGAAGCCTGCATCGCGGCTCGCTCTCACTCCAGGCGAAGGTTGAGGTCCCGCACCACCGGGGCCCAGCGCTCCCTGTCCCTGACGATGAAGGCCCGGGTCTCTTCGGGTGTGCTGAAGACGGGAAGCGCGGACCAGTTGCGGATGAGGCCCTGCACCAAGGGTGTCCGCGCGGCGTCGGCGGCAGCCTTGGAAATGCGCTCCGCCGTGGCGGCGGGCATGCCCGCGGGGCCAAGCAGGCCGAACCAGTTGGCCACCTCCACAGGCACGCCCAGTTCGGTGAGGGTGGGAATGTCGGGCAGCAGCGGGATGCGCTCGGCCGTTCCGGCGGCAAGGAGCTTTGCCTTGCCTTCGCGCACCAGGGTTTCCGCGGTACGGACATTCAGGAGCGAGACGTCCACCTGCCCCGCCATCAGGGCGGCAATCCCCTGGGAGCCACCGGTGAAGGGCACATGCAGTATCTGCAGGCCCGTGTGGCGGATAATGGCCTCCAGCGCGAGATGCGCGATACTGCCGATACCCCAGGAAGCGTAGGTCAGCTTGCCGGGCGCGGCCCGTGCCATGGCCAGGAAGCCCTGAAGATCCTCAACCCCCAGCCCGGGACGCGCACCCAGCAGGAAAGGTGCGCGCACGAGCACCGCGACCGGCGTGAAATGGCTGAGCGGATCATAGCCCAGGCGCGGATAGATCAGGGGATTGATGGCGTGGGTTTCGGCATTGGCCTGGATCAGCGTGTAACCATCCGGCGTGGCACGGGCCACCGCCTGGGTGCCGATGGCGCCATTGGCACCTGGGCGGTTCTCCACCACAACCGGCTGGCCGAGCAACTCGGTCATGGCAGGGCTGATGCCCCGGATCACCAGATCGGCGAGCCCGCCCGGATTCCAGGGCACGATCACCCGGACCGGCTGTTCGGGGAAGGCCGCCAGGGCAGGCGCGGCGAGCGGCAGAACCGCCGCGGCGCCAAGCAAGCCACGGCGCGTAAGAACTGCCATGTCGGACCCTCCCTTGTGTGCATTTTGCTTTGAGTGCCCATCCTACGGGCCTTCCGGTATTTGACAATGCGGGGCCGAGGGCCGCCACGTCCGCTTGCCCTTCGGTCCCCGCGGCCTAAGCTGCGCGCAAGGATTGCGGAAGGAGGACGTCCCGTGGCGGTAGCCCCCCAGCACAGCGGACCGCGGTATCGTGGCGGCGTGGTTGCCGCCGGAGAGTACCAGCGTATCGGCGTGCGCAAGGTCACGCCGGTCATCGGCGCGGAGATCTCCGAGGTGGATCTGTCGCGCCCGCTGGACGAGCAGAGCTTGGGGGAGATTCAGCGGGCCCTGGCGGAGAACCTGGTGATCTTCTTTCGCGACCAGTCCATCACGCCTGAGCAGCAACTGGCCTTCGGGCGCCGCTTCGGCGAACTGCAATCCCATCCCCTGGCACCCAATGAGAATGGCCACCCCGAACTGATGGTCATCCGCGCGGACGATAAATCCGCGCGGGTGAACGGCGAGGAATGGCATACCGACATGTCGGCGGAACCGCGGCCACCCATGGGCAGCATGCTCTACATGAAGCTCTGCCCGCCGGTCGGTGGCGACACGCTATTCGCCAGCATGTACGCGGCCTGGGAAACGCTTTCGGACCGCATGAAGGCGCATCTGGAGGGCCTGACCGCCCTGCATGACGGGGAGGCGGTCTATCGCGGAACCTATGCGCATCTCGGCGTGGCGGACCGCGAGCAGTATTCGCGCAGCAACCATCCCGTGGCACGCACGCATCCCGTCACCGGCCACAAGGCGCTGTACGTCAATCGCCGCTTCACCACGCGGATCAACGATCTGCCGAGGGAGGAAAGCGACGCGCTGCTGGCCTATCTGTTCCAGCATCTGGAGAACCCGCTCTTCCAGTGCCGCTTTGCCTGGCGGGAGGGTTCCATCGCCTTCTGGGACAACCGCTGCACCCAGCATCGGGCCATGTGGGACTACTGGCCCCACAAGCGCTACGCCAACCGCATCACCATCCTCGGCGAAGTGCCGGTATAGATCAGTTCATTTCCAGGCCGGCGGCACGCACGGCCTCCCCCAGCCTCGCGCGCTCGCTGGCGATGAAGGCTGCATAGTCGGTGGCGGTGGTGCTCAGCGCCTCGCCGCCCAGGCGCTGGAACAGCGCCTTCACCTCCGGCTCCGCCGCCGCAGCCCGCGCCGCCTCGCCCAGCACGGAGAGGGCGGCGGCAGGCGTACCGGCCGGCGCCATCAGGCCGAACCAGTTGGACATGTCGAAGCCCGGCAGGCCGAGTTCCGCCAGGGTCGGCACTTCCGGCGCCGCGGCGCTGCGGCGCGCGGTGGAGATGGCCAGCACGCGCAACTGGCCGGAGCGGACCAGCGGCAGGACGGGCGGCAGGCCGGCGAAGATCATGTTCACCTGGCCGGAGGCGGCATCCGTCACCGCCTGCCCGCTGCCGCGGTACGGCACGTGCAGGAGGGAAATGCCCGCCCGGGTGGCGAAGAGCTCGCCGGTCAGGTGGTTGATGGTGCCGCTGCCGGAGCTGGCATAGCTGAGCCGCTGCTGCCGGGCCAGCGCCACCAGCGCCGGCAGGTCGGCCGCCGGCAGTGCGGCATGCACCGCCAAAACGATGGGCGTAATGCCGAGCAGCGAGATGGGCGTGAAGTCGCGCGCCGCATTGTAGGGGAGGCGGCTGTGCAGCAGGGGCTGCACCGTAATCTCGGTGCCCGATGCGAGAAGCAGCGTATGCCCATCGGCCGGCGCGCTGGCCACCGCCTGGGCACCGATGGCGCCGGTCCCTCCGCTGCGGTTCTCCACGGCAACGGGCACGCCGAGCCGCGACTGCATGGCCTGCGCCACGCCCCGCGCCATCAGGTCCGCCGCGCCGCCGGGCGCATAGCCGACAACCATGCGCAGCGGCCGGTTCGGGAATGCCTGTGCCGCCACCGGCCGGGCATGCAGGAACGCCAGGGCCGGCATGCCGAGGAGCGCACGACGGTTCATGACATTTCCTCCCGCGCCGAAGGTAGGTTTGCGTGGCGCAGCATGTCCATCCGCGGGCGCGCCGGTGACTACCCGGCCAATGGCCAGACCAGGGCGATCATCAGCGTGCCGACCACCAGCACTATGACGGAGAGTGGCAGCCCGAGCCGCCAGTAGTCGCTGAACCGGTAGCCCCCCGGTCCCATCACCAGCGTGTTGCACTGGTGTCCGATTGGGGTGAGGAAGTCGCAGGCGGCGCCCACCGCCACCGCCATCAGGAAGGGATCCGGGCTGAGGCCCAGCCGCTGCGCCAGGCTTCCCGCGATCGGGCCCAGCATCAGCACCGTCGCGGCATTGTTGAGGAAGGGGGTGACCGCCATGGCGACCAGCATGATCAGGCCGAGGGAGGCAAGCTGCGGGATATGCTCCATCGTGCCCGATAGCCAGCCTGCTACCAGGTCGGTGCCTCCGGTGGTACGGATCGCCTCGGAAACCGGGATCAGGGCACCGAGCAGCACGATGACGGGCCACTCGACGGCGTTGTAGGCCTCCTGCGGGGTCAGGCTGCGCAGCAGCAGCATGGCGACGGCGGCGCCGAGGAACGCGACCGACACCGGCACCAGGTTGAGCGCCACCAGGACCATGGTCACGAGAAGCACGCCGCTCGGCAGCCAGCTCCGCCGGCTCCGGCCAAGGGCGATGCCGCGTTCCGAAAGGGGCAGTATCCGCAGCGCGGAAAGCGTGTCCGGCAGCCGGCTCGCCTCGCCTTTCAGGATGGTGACATCGCCCGCCCGCAAATCCAGGCCCTTCAGGCGCTCGGTGATCCGCTCGCCACGGCGGCTGACAGCCAGCAGGCTGATGCCGAAGCGTTCGGCCAGCGCCGCGCTCCTCGGCGTGGCGCCGATCAGCGGGCTGTCGCCGGTGATCACGCCTTCCACCACGGTCTTCTCCTCCTCCGGCACCTCCTCGGCCATGGGCTTCTCGCCGACCAGGGCCAGCCTGGCGCGCGCGACCAAACCTTCAAGCTCCTCGGGGTCGCCTTCCAGGATCAGCAGGTCCCCGGCCCTGAGCGGCATCGTCCCGGGCGGCGCATCGCGGCGGAAGCCGTCGCGGATCAGCGTGGTGAGCATCACCCGGTTGTCGGCAAGCGCGTGCAGGTCCGAGACAGTCTGCCCGATAAGGGGGCTCTCCTCCGGCAGGCGTGTCTCGGTCATGTAGGCTTCGACAGCGAAGGCGGCCTGCTTCGCCCGGTTGCGGCGCCCCAGCCGTAACAGCCGCCAGCCGAAGGCGAGGAAGACCAGGCCGGCAACCGCGATCACGGCCCCCACGGGCGTGTAGTCGAACATGCGGAAGGGCGCGCCCGTCAGTTCTTCCCGCACGCGGGAGACGATGATGTTGGGCGAGGTGCCGATCATCGTGACCAGCCCCCCGATCAGCGAGGCAAAGGCCATCGGCATCAGCAGCGAGCCCGGCGCGGTGCCGGTGCGCCGCGCGAGTTGCAGCGCGACCGGCATGAAGATGGCAAGCGCTCCGATATTCTTGGTGAAGACCGAAGCGAGCATGACCACGGCCACGAGCGCCGGCACCTGCAGGCGCTCGGTCTGCAGATAGGGCAGCAGCGGCCGCATCGCCGTTTCAACCGCGCCCGAACGCGCCACGGCGGCACTGACGACAAGGGCCGACGCCACGATGATGACGATGTCGTCGCTGAAGCCCAGGAAGGCGCCCTCTACCGGGACAATGCCGCTGGCAAGACCGGCGACCAGCGCGAGGAGCGCCACCAGGTCATAAGGCAGCCGGCCCCAGATGAAGAGGCCGACCGTGACGCCGAGAATGCCGAAGGCAGTCGCCTGCTCGATGGTCACCGGAGGATCGTGTTGCCGAAGGGCTGGCTGTGCATCCGGACAGCCTGCGGGGCTGGAGAGGTTTCACCCTGCCGTGCATGGCGAAGCCTCTCTACTTTATTGCTTTTGTGGATTTTCCGGGCCGCCGGGTAGTTCCACCCGGCTTGAGGACGCTCTGGGGGCCTGCCGCTCCACGACTTGCCGTATGGCCGACAGCTTCCTGCAACCACCCCGGGCGCCGGACAGGGCGCTACGTCCGCATGACCTCCTGCGTGCCGTGCCGCTTCGGCTCCCGGTGCCGTCATCGCCGGCCGACCCGATGCCCGCTCGTGCATCCTCATGTGTCCCCCATGGATGCGGCAGGAACCGGGGGAGAGCGCGATGGTTCCGATGGCGCGGCATCCTCACGCTCCTGGCCTTCCCGCCGGCGACGGAGGCTGCGCCGCTGGAAGGTTGCCGCCTGCCGCCGCGGCCCTGGCCGCTCTGCCCCGCACCTATGCCCGCATCTATGATGGTCCCGCACGGGCCGGGCGGTGCTTCCGGCGCCGAGGCCATGGGCTCCACACCCCAGGCTTTCGCCGAGCACATCACGGCCGAAGCCGGCAAGTGGCGCGGAGCGATCCGGGATACCGGCGTGCAGCCGCTGTAGGCAGCCCTTCGGCCGGTTTCAGAGCGTGAATCACGCGCCAGAACAGAAGGCTGGACCATGATCGGTGCCTCCATCCGCACCGATCATGGCCTGGCGCCGGGCCAGGGCGTGCCGCCTACAGGCTCGTTCGGCGGGTCGGGCGTGGCGGCGATGCGGGGCAGGGCGGCGTCATGCGCGGGTTTGCCGCCATCGCATTGCTCGGGCGTGGCGCCGGCAGGATAGGCGCCGACAACCAGCAGGTCCGCGCTCTGCCTCAGGTTGCAGTGGCCCACCCCGGCCGGCAGCGCCACCGCGTCGCCGGCGCGCAGGTCCAGCACGGCACCCCGTGGGCCGCCGAGCTGGACCCTCACCTCGCCGCGGGCGATTGCCAGCGCCTCATGCGCATTTGGGTGATAGTGGTGGTGGCGGTAGATGCCGTTGCGCCAGGCCGGCGGCCAGCCATGGCGCGCGAAGAGCGCCTCGGCGGCGGCCGGCTCGCCCGGCGGCAGCACACCGCGCCAGAGCAGCGCGGGCAGGCGCGGGTTGTTGGGAATCTCGCCGTCATCGGCGAAGCGGAGTTGTTCGGGTTCCATCGGCGCCTCCTGCTGCTGCAAGCGCCTGCCGGGCGGCGCGGTTCGCCGCCCGGTGGTCTTTGGCTTCCTACTCGCCGGCCAGCCGCGCCGCGACCATCGGCGTGCCGAGCCGCAGCAGGCCATGCACATCGGCTGCCTTGTCCAGGCCGAGCACGGCATCGGCAAGCTGCGCCGCCCGCTCATGCCCCAGCACGGCATCGGCCAGGCCGTGGAACTTGGCGCGCAGTTCGGCTTCCGTGAGGAAGTTGGCCGGCTCGCCCTTCGGCACCACCACCTTCTTCATGAAATCCTGGCCGCGGGCGCGGATGGTGACCTTGCCGGACATGTTGGCGGGGAATTCGGCCTGGATCTCCGGGTCTTCCTCGCACACCACCTTCGGCAGCAGGCCGCGCACGGTGTTGTCGTTGAGGTGCTGGTAGCTGTCCCAGCCCATATGCCCGAAGGCCAGGGCGCAACTGACCACGAAGGGGCCGCTGAACTGGCCGTCCACCACGTTCTGCGGGTTCTGCTTGTAGGCCAGCGGCGCGCCCACCAGCAGCATGCCCTTGTTCGGCAGGCCCATGGTGACCTGCTCGATCTCCTCCGGCTTCAGCCCATGCTCGGCGCGCAGCGCGATGGCGGCGTCGATCGAGGCATGGCCGTAGCGGCAGGAGGGGTAGGGCTTCACCGCCGTCTCCATCAGCTCGAACTCGTGGCCGAGGCCGCGGATGGCGCGTTCCGGCACCGGGTTCGGGGCATAGGCGCGCAGGAAGCCGGCCTTGCCCTCGAAAGCCTCGGACGCGCCACGGAAGCCTTCCCGCGCCAGCGTCGCCGCGGCCAGACCGTTCATCGCTGCCCAGCCCACCTGGAAACGCTTGGTCCAGGCGCCATTGGCCAGGAATTGGAGGCTCCCCGCGGCCTGGGAGAGGGCGATGCCGAAGGCGTCCTCCATCCCCTTGGCATCCAGGCCGAAGACCCGCGCCGCCGCTGCCGCCGCGCCGAAGGCGCCGCAGGTCGCGGTCGGGTGGTAGCCGCGGTCGTAGTGGGCGCCGCCCGGCAGGGCGACGGCGAGGCGGCAGGTCACCTCATAGCCGGCGACGATGGCGGAGAGCACGGTGCGGCCATCGGCCCCCACCATCTCGGCCGCGGCCAGGGCCGCCGGGATTACCGGGGCGCCGGGATGCAGCGTGCCGGCGGCATGGGTGTCGTCGAAATCCAGGCTGTGGGCGAGGGCGCCGTTGAGCAGCGCGGCGCCGGCCGGGGTGTAGCGGGCGCTGTCGCCGAACACGGCGGAGCCGCCGGCCGCCATGCCCAGCGCCCGCACGGTCGCCAGCAGCGCAGGGGTGCTCTCGGCGTCGGTGCGGCCGCGCAGGATATTGCCGACCAGGTCCAGCACCAGGAAGCGCGTGCGCTGCTGGACCTCGGCCGGCAGGCTGCCGAAGTCGAGCGTGGCGCAGTAGCGGGCGAGTTCGGCGGTGATGGCGGCCATGGGCGTTCCTCCGGGGCAGGGCGGCAATCTAGCACCGGCGGGGCAGGGGCCAAGCCACCGCGCCGCCGTGGTGCCGGAGCCGCATCGCGCCACGAAATGCGCCGGTTTGCATACCCTGGGTTGCAGCGTGTTGCGGCGGCGCCCGCCGCATGGCACCTCTCCCGCCCATGTTCACGCGGCGACTCTCCCTGGCCTCCGCCCTGGCGCTGCCGGGGCTGGCCCGCCCCGGCCTGGCGGCCGGTCCCTTCGATGCCTTCCTCGACGGCGTGCGCGCCGAGGCCCGCCGCGCCGGTGTCTCGGCCGGTACGCTGCAGCAGGCCTTCGCCGGCCTGCGTCCGAATGAGCGGGTGCTGGAGCTCGACCGCCGGCAGCCGGAAAGCGTGCTGACCTGGGAGCAGTACCGCGACCGCATCGTCTCCCAGACCCGCATCGAGAACGGCCGCCGCGCCTATGCCGAGAACCGACGGCTGCTGGAGGCGATCGCCACCCGCTACCGCGTCTCGCCCCGGGTCATCGTCGCCATCTGGGGGATGGAGACGAATTTCGGCACGAATACCGGCGGTTTCGGCGTGGTCGAGGCGCTGGCGACGCTGGCCTGGGAAGGCCGCCGCGCCAGCTATTTCCGTTCGGAGCTGATCGCCGCCCTGCGCATCCTCGAAGGCCGCCACGTCACGCCGCAGCGGATGCGCGGCTCCTGGGCCGGGGCGATGGGCCAGCCGCAATTCATGCCGAGCAATTTCGAGCGGCTGGCGGTGGATTTCGACGGCGACGGCCGGCGCGACATCTGGGACAGCCGGGCCGATGCCCTGGCCTCCATCGGCAATTACCTCGCCCGCCATGGCTGGCGGGAAGGCGAGCCCTGGGCGCTGGAAGTCGCCCCGCCCTATGGTTTCGACCGCGAGCGGGTGGACACCGAAACCAGGCGCCCGCTGCGCGACTGGGCCCGCATGGGCTTCCGCTTCTGGGACGGCTCCCCCCTGCCGGCGCAGGAGGCCGAGGCGCATCTGGCGGTGCCCACCCGTTCCTCCACCCAGGTCTTCCTCGGGCTGCACAATCTGCGGGTGATCCGCCGCTACAATCCGCCGATGAATTACGGCCTGGCCGTGGGGCTGCTGGCGGACCGGGTGGCATGAGGGTGGTGGCGTGGCGGCTGCGCGCCAGGCAAAGAATCATGCCGGCCGCATGACCACTGACCATCGGCCAGGATTTCATGCGGCCGGTATGCGGGGCGCCCTCGCGAGCAGCCTCCTCCTCGCCCTGCTGGCCGGGTGCAAGCCGCCGCCCCCGCAGCCGCAGGCGGCGCCACGCTACGTCATCGGCCAGCCCTACCGGATGGGCGGGTTGTGGTCCTACCCGCGCGAGGATTTCGCCCGGCAGGAAACCGGCCTCGCCGCGGTGCTGCCGGACAGCGCCGCCGGCCGCCGCACCGCGAACGGCGAGATCCACGACCCGGCGGGGCTGATGGCAGCGCATCGCACGCTGCAACTGCCGGCGATCGTCACCGTCACCAATCTGGAGAATGGCCGGAGCCTGCTGCTCCGCGTGAACGACCGCGGGCCGGAGAACCCGGCGCGGCTGCTCGGCCTTTCCCGTCGCGCCGCGACGCTGCTGGGGGTGCCGGCGAATGGTGCGGCGCAGGTCCGGCTGATGGTGGAAGGCGAAGCCAGCCGGGCACTCGCCGCCGCCCTGCCGAGCACCGAACGGGTAGAACTGCCGATTGCCGCCGCGCCGGTCCGCGCCGGGGTGGAGCGGGAGGAATTGGCGCCGCCGCCCGGCGCCCGCTCTGCCGGCACCGCACGCCAGGGCAGTCCACAGCCTTCCAC
>JAEWCI010000176.1 GCA_023390705.1 Pseudomonadota bacterium | reverse complement strand
GGCCTGCAGCATGCCGGCGACGGAAAGCGACATCCGCCGCAGGGTCTTGAGATGGGCAATTTCCCGCCCGATGCCTTCGGCCAGCCGCTCGCCCGGGCTGCTGCCCGCGGCGCCGACCAGTTCGGTCAGTATCGGCATCGTCTCCAGGATGCGGTCGGGTCCGCTGCGTTCATAGGCGAGTTCGGCGGTGGCCTGGGTCCAGGCCATGTCCTTCTCGCCGATCATGTTCTGATCGGGCACGAAGACGTCGTCGAAAGTGACCTCGTTGAACTCGTGCCGGCCGGTGAGGTTGATGATCGGCCGGACGGTGATGCCCGGCGTCTTCATGTCCAGCAGGAACTGGGTCAGGCCGTGGCGGCGGTTCTCCTTCGTGGCGGGCGAGGTGCGGAACAGCCCGATCATGTACATCGCGCGGTGCGCGTTGGAGGTCCAGACCTTGCGGCCATTGATCAGCCAGCCGCCCTCCGTCTTGGTCGCCCGGGTCGAGGCGGCGAAGACGTCCGAGCCGGAATTCGGCTCGGACAGGCCGATGCAGAAGCTCGCCTCGCCACGGATGATCTTCGGAATCATCTCGCGCTTCAGTTCCTCGGTGCCGTAGCGCAGGATGACGGGCCCGCTCTGCCGGTCGGCGATCCAATGGAAGCTGACCGGCGCCCGGTGTGCCAGCATCTCCTCGATCATGACATAGCGTTCGAGATGGCTGCGGCCGCCGCCGCCCACCTCCTTCGGCCAGGTCATGCCGATCCAGCCGCGCGCCCCGACCTTGCGGCTGAATTCGGCGGAGTAGTTGCTGTCCCGGCCAACGCCGCGCGGGTCGAAGGTCCCGGCCTTGATTTCCTGTCGGAGGAATTCACGGACTTCCTGGCGGAGCGCTTCCGCCTCGGGTGGCAGTGTGACGGGATCGAAGCGGAAGCTGACGGCCATGGCGGGCTCTCCGGGGCTGGGTTGCTGGCGCGGGTCAGCGTCCCACGAAGTTGGCTTTTCGGCGTTCGGCGGTGGCCTTGATGCCTTCCTTGTGGTCTTCGGTTTTGCGCAGCCAGTCCTGTTCGACGAGTTCGCGTTCGGTGGCGCTTTCGACTGCGTCGGCGAAGCCGCGGCGGAGGGTGGCGCGGGTGGCCTGGACGGCCATGGGGGCGGCGGCGGCGATTTCCTCGGCGAGGCGGGTGGCGGCGCTGCGGACTTCCTCCTGCGGCACCAGCATGTCGGCGAGGCCGATGCGGACGGCTTCCTCGCCGTTGATGCGGCGGGAGGTATAGAACAGCAGGGCGGCCATCTGCTGGCCGACCAGGCGCGGCAGGGTGGCGGTCAGCCCGAAGCCCGGATGGAAGCCGAGGGTGGTGAAGTTGGCGCTGAAGCGGCCTTCCGGGCAGGTGACGCGGAAATCGGCCATGCAGGCGACGCCCAGGCCCCCGCCGATGGCCGGGCCCTGCACCGCGGCGATGATCGGCTTGGCTGTGCGGTAGAGGCGGATGGCTTCCTTGTAAAGGTGGCGCTTGGCGCCGCTCTCCGAGGGCTGGCCGTCGCGGCGGCGGGAGAAGTCGGCGCCGGCGCAGAAGGACTTGCCCTGGGCGGCGAGCACGATGGCGCGGATGCTGTCGTCCTGGTCGGCGGCCTCGAAGGCGTCGGCGATCTGCTCGATCAGGTCGCGGTCGAAGAAGTTGTGCGGCGGGCGCTGGATCTCGACCGTCAGCACGGGGCCGGCGCTGCTGACGCCGATATCGGTGAACTGGCTCATCTCGGTCCCATTCAGGTTGCGGGCGTGGCGAAGCTAGCGCAGGTGGCAGGCGACGACATGCCCCGGCGCCACGGTCTTGCTGACCGGCACCTCCTCGCGGCAGCGCGCCTCGGCATAGGGGCAGCGGGTGTGGAAATGGCAGCCCGGCGGTGGCCTGATCGGGCTCGGCACGTCGCCCTGCAGCACCCGGCGGCGCTTCTTGAGCCTGGGGTTGGGCACCGGCACCGCGGCCAGCAGCGCCTCGGTGTAGGGGTGCTGCGGGTTGGCGAACAGCGTGCGGGTGTCGGCCAGTTCGACGATGCGGCCGAGATACATCACCGCGACGCGGTGGCTGATGTGGCGCACCACCGCCAGGTCATGGGCGATGAACAGGTAGGAGAGGCCCTTCTCCTGCTGCAGGTCCATCAGCAGGTTGATGACCTGCGCCTGGATCGAGACGTCGAGCGCCGAGACCGGCTCGTCGCCGATGATCAGCTTGGGGTTCAGCGCCAGCGCCCGGGCGATGCCGATGCGCTGGCGCTGGCCGCCGGAGAACTCGTGCGGGTAGTTGCGCATCTGCGCCGCCCGCAGCCCGACCCGGTCGAACAGCGCCGCCACCTGCTCCTCGCGTTCGCGGGCATTGCCCAGGCCGTGCACCAGCAGCGGCTCGCCCACGATGTCGCCGGCCGGGATGCGCGGGTTGAGCGAGGAGTAGGGGTCCTGGAAGATGATCTGCATCTCCCGCCGGAACGGCCGCATCTCTGCCTTGGACAGCGTCGTCACGTCCTGGCCGTGCAGCCGGATGCTGCCCGAGGTGGGTTCGACCAGCCGCATCACCGTCCGCCCGACGGTCGATTTGCCGCAGCCGCTCTCCCCCACCAGGCCGAGCGTCTCGCCGGCGCCGATCTGGAAGCTGACGCCGTCCACCGCGTGCACCGCGCCCACCGCCCGGCGCAGCAGCCCCTTGCGCACCGGGAAGTGCTTCTTGAGGTCCGCGACCTCCAGCAGCGCCGCCATCATGCCTCTCCCGTCATCAGCCGTTCGGCGTGCCAGCAGGCCGTCCAGTGGCCCGGCTGCAGCTCGCGGTAGGGCGGGTATTCCGCCCGGCAATGGTCGGAGGCCAGCGGGCAGCGCGGCGCGAAGGCGCAGCCCGGCGGCAGGGCGTTGAGGGCCGGCACCATGCCGGGGATCTCCTGCAGCCGGTTGCCCGCCGCCGCCTCGAGATGCGGGATCGAGCCCATCAGCCCGCGGGTGTAGGGGTGCAGCGGCAGGTCGAACAGCGCGGTGACCGCCGCCTCCTCCACCTTGCGCCCGGCATACATCACGATCACCCGCTGCGCCGTCTCCGCCACCACCCCGAGGTCGTGGGTGATCAGCACCACCGCGGTGCCGAGCCGCTGCTGCAACTCGAGGATCAGCTCCAGGATCTGCGCCTGGATGGTGACGTCGAGCGCGGTGGTCGGCTCGTCGGCGATCAGCACCTTGGGCTTGCAGGCCAGCGCCATGGCGATCATCGCCCGCTGCCGCATCCCCCCCGAGAGCTGGTGCGGGTATTCCCGCGCCCGCCGCTCGGCCTCCGGGATGCGGACCAGCTTGAGCATCTCCACCGCCCGCGCCTGGGCCGCCGCCTTGGACAGTTCCTGGTGCAGGATCAGCGCCTCGGCGATCTGGTCGCCGATGGTCAGCACCGGGTTCAGGCTGGTCATCGGCTCCTGGAAGATCATCGAGATCTCGTTGCCGCGGACCCGGCGCATCTCCTCGTTGCTCAGCCGCACCAGGTCCCGGCCGTGCAGCCGCACCTCACCGCCGACGATCCGCCCCGGCGGGCTGGGGATCAGCCCCATCACGGAGAGCGCGGTGATGCTCTTGCCGCAGCCGCTCTCGCCGACGATCGCCAGCGTCTCCCCCGCCGCCACGCTGAAGGAGACATGGTCCACCGCGCGGACCAGGCCGCGCCTGGTGTAGAAGTAGGTCTGCAGATCCACCACCTCCAGAACCGGCGCCGCGGCGCTCGGCTGTGGCGGGGCGGGTGTCGCGGCGAGCTGCGCCGGCGAGGTCTGGCTCATGCCGTCTCCCTGCATCTCCTGCCTAGCTCCGCTCGCGCGGGTCGAGGATGTCGCGCAGCGCATCGCCCAGCAGGTTGGTCCCGAAGATCACCAGGCTGATCGCCAGCCCGGGGAAGATCACCAGCCAGGGCGCCGTGCGGACATATTCCGCCGCCGATTCCGACAGCATCCGCCCCCAGGAGGGGTGCGGCTCCGGCACGCCGAGGCCGAGGAAGGACAGCGAGGCCTCGGTCAGGATCGCCGAGCCGAGCTGCGCGGTGGCCAGCACGATCACCGGCGCGAAGGTGTTGGGCAGCACGTGGCGCAGCGCGATGCGCCACTCGCTCATCCCCTGCGCCCGCGCCGCCTCGACAAACGGCATCTCGCGCAGCGACAGGGTGTTGGAGCGGATCACCCGCGCCACATTGGGGATCACCGGGATCGAGATGGCGATGATGGTGTTCTGCAGCGAGGGACCGAGCGCGGCGGCCATGACCAGCGCCAGCACCAGCAGCGGCAGCGCCTGCAGGATGTCGTTCACCCGCTGCAGCACCAGGTCCAGCCAGCCGCCCCAGAAGCCGGAGACCAGCCCCACCACCACCCCGAGCGAGCAGCCCAGCAGCACCGAGGCGATGCCGACCGAGAGCGAGATCCGCGCGCCGTAGATGATCCGGCTCCACATGTCGCGGCCCATGAAGTCGGCGCCCATCATGTGCGCCTCCCCCGGCCGCGCCAGCGAGGCCGCCGGGTTGGTCGACAGCGGGTCGTGCGTCGCCAGCCAGGGCGCGAAGGCCGCCGTCAGCACGAACAGCACGACGATCGCCAGCCCCGCCACCCCCAGCGGGTAGCGCCGCGCCATGAACCACGCCGCGCCCCCCCAGCCCGTGACATTGGCGCCGGCCCGCGCCAGCCCGGCGCTGTGGTCGACCGCCGGCGCGGGCGCTCCTGCACTGGCCATGGCCGTCCCTCCCTCAGTCCGAATACTTGATGCGCGGGTCGAGCACCGCGTAGAGCATGTCCACCGCGAAGTTCACCACCACGGTGACCACCGCGATGAACATCACCAGGTTCTGCACGATCGGGTAGTCGCGCCACAGGATCGCCTCCACCAGGAAGCGCGCCAGGCCGGGAATGTTGAACACCGTCTCGGTCACCACCAGCCCGCCGATCAGGAAGGCCGCCTCGATGCCGATGATGGTCACCACCGGCAGCACCGCGTTGCGCAAAGCATGGCGGTAGTAGACCGACTGCTCCGACGCCCCCTTGGATCGCGCCGTGCGGATGTAGTCCTGCCGCAGCACCTCCAGCATCGAGGAGCGCGTCAGCCGCATGATCAGCGCCGAGGAGCGGAAGCCGACCACCGCCGCCGGCAGCGCATAGAGCACCAGCCCCTCGCCCAGCGTCGCCGGCGCGCCGCTGAACATCGGCACATAGCCGAACCAGTGCACGAAGCCCATCATCACCAAAAGCGCCAGCCAGAAGCTCGGCATCGACAGCCCGCTCAGGCTGACCAGCCGCAGCGCATAGTCGAAGCCGGTGTTCTGCCGCACCGCGCTGACCACCCCAAGCGGCACCCCCAGCACCACCGAGAACAGCAACGCCCAGGCCGCCAGCTGCGCCGTGATCGGGATCCGCGGCAGGATCTCCTCCAGCGCCGGCCGCTCCGACACATAGGAAAACCCCAGGTCGCCACTGAACAGCGCACCCAGCCAGGCCACATACTGCTGCACGATCGGCAGGTTCAGCCCAAGCTCCGCCTCAATCCGCGCCCGCTCCTCCGGATCAATGAAGCCACCCGCATCAAACAAAATGTCCGCCACATTGCCCGGCATCAGCCGCAACAACACAAACACCAGCACCGACATCCCAAACAACGTCAGCACCATCAATAAAAAACGCCGCGTCACATAGGAGAGCATGGCCCGAATCCTTCCTCCCTGCGGCTGGTCAGCCCTTGTCCTTCTGCATCTCGGCCCTGATCTCGGCCGGATCTACCGCGACCGGCGGGATGCCGGCGCGCTCCACCTGCAGCAGCATGGCGGCACGGCTGCCCAGCTCGTCCCAGCCGCGCTGCCGCGCCTCCGTCATCTCCTTCAGCGTGTATTCGGCGATGTGCATCGGTACGTTCACGGATTTGCCGAGTTCGACCGCCAGGCCGACATCCTTGTGCATCAGCTTCAGGGTGAAGCCGGCATCCTGCCACTGGCCCGTCAGGAATTGGGCGGTCACGGTGTCGAACGTGCGCTGGCGGCCGCTGGCGCCCTGGCGCACCGCCTTCCACAGCGGCAGCGGGTCCAGCCCCGCCTTGATCCCCATGGTGAACACCTCGGACAGCACCAGCGCGATCATGGAACTGGCCGAGTTGTGCGCCAGCTTGGCGATGGTGCCGGCGCCGATCGGGCCGATATGGACCGCCTCGTCGCCCATGGCATCGAGCAGCGGCTTGAACCGGTTGAACAGCGCCTCGTCACCGCCGACCCAGATGGCCAGCTTGCCGCTGATGGCGCCGGCGACGCCGCCGCTGACCGGCGCATCCAGGAAATTCGCGCCGTGCTCCTGCAATGTCGCATGCAGGCTGCGCACCACCTGCACCGAATTGGTGCTGAGGTCGAACACCGTGGCACCCGGCTTGATGCCATGGACAATGCCGTTCCCGCCCAGCACGACCTGCTCGACATCGGCCGGCACCGGCAGCGAAAGGAAGATCACATCCGCCTGGCGGGCGACCTCGCGGGGCGAGTCCGCCCAGATGGCACCGGCGCAGATGGCTTTTTCAGCGGCGGCGGGGGAAAGGTCGCTTACCACCAGCCGGAAGCCGGCCTTCTGCAGATTGGCCGCCATGCCGGCACCCATCCGCCCCAGGCCAATGAAGCCAACCGTCTCGGCTGCGGCCATCCTGCGTTACCTCCCGAAGTTCCATTGGGCCAGCTTTCCGCGGCGGAGCCGCGGGCTGCCTTCGATGCCATGGGGGCAACTGCCTGCCAGTCTCATGGGTCGCGCCCATGCGCAGCGGATTGCCACCGGAGTTCCAATCACGATTGTGCTTTTCCAGGTGAGCCGGGCAAGCACCCAAGAACTCGGAGGGGGATGACAATTGGGCATGTCTTGCCGCCGATCCGGCATGCGGCGCAGCCTGGTCCTGCGCGCGGCAACGCCCCCCGCTCCGGTGCGATGAGCCGGCCCTCTGCCCGCGGGAATGCGGGCACGGGTGGCAGACGGGGCCCGCGCCCCACCCGCCGCCGGTCAGTGGCTGACGAGGTTCCGCAGCGGTTCGCCGGCGATCCAGCGGCGGAGGTTTTCGCAGAACAGCTCGGCGACCAGATAGGGCAGCCCTTCCATCGCCGCGGCACTGTGGGGGGAGATCAGCACATTCGGCATGTCCCAGAGCGGGCTGTCCTTCGGCAGCGGTTCCCGCGCGAAGACATCGAGATAGGCGCCCAGCAGCCGGCCGCCACGCAGCGCGGCGACCATGTCCTCCTCAACCACCACATTGCCACGGGCGACGTTGATCAGCCCGGCGCCTTCCGGCAGCAGCGCCAGGGCACGGGCATCGATGAGGTAGCGGGTCTCGTCGGTCAGCGGGCAGGCAAGCACCAGCCAATCCGCCCGCGGCAGCAGCCGGGCCAGGTCGCGATAGGCGCAGACCTCGTCGAAGCCTGGCGGCAGGCCGGCTTCGGGGCTACGCCGGGCGCCCAGGCTGCGCATGCCGAAAGCCTGGCAGAGGCGGCCGACCTCCTGGCCGATCGGGCCGGTGCCGACCACCAGCACCTGCTGGCCCCGCAGGCTGCGTGGCAGCGGCTGCTTCAGGTAGAGCGGTTCCCAGGCGCGGCGACGCTGCAACTCGGCCAGCAGGGGGAAATGCCGGGCCAGCGCCAGCATGCCGGCGAGCACGCTCTGCGCCACCGCCGGCGCGCTGGCCCCGGCCGAGGTGGTGAGCCTGATCTCCGGCCGCGAGGCGAGTTGCCGCAGCACCTGGCCATCCACCCCGGCGGCATGGACATGCACCCATTGCAGATCCCGCGCTCCGCCGAGCAGCTCGGCGAAGCGGCGGATCTCCGGCGCGGGATTCTCGCGCGTGCCCTTTTCGATCAGGTCGCGGGTGGTGAAGGCGATGGTCGCGCCACGGGGGTCGGGCAGCGGCCCTTCCGGCGGCACGGGAATCAACTCCGCATCGGGCGCGACCTTGCGGATGGCGGCGGCGTGGCGCTCCACCGCCAGGGCCGACATCAGAATCTTCATGCT
This sequence comes from Pseudomonadota bacterium, assembly GCA_023390705.1. Lineage (GTDB taxonomy): Bacteria > Pseudomonadota > Alphaproteobacteria > Acetobacterales > Acetobacteraceae > JAEWCI01. The sequence continues at coordinate 7,096 of JAEWCI010000176.1, read as the reverse complement.
TCGCGTCTCAGGGGGCGTGATCCTTCGGGCGGGAATTTCCTCGGACGGAAAGTCTAATCGGCGATGCCGGCGGGCCAAAGGGCCGAAATGCCGCGCCTGCACGAGGCCGGGCACTGTGCTGCGTCGCAGCATGACCTGTCCCTGGCATATGGCGACCGGGCGGTGACAAAGGCCCTTGGCAAGCCGGTCGGTTCGGGTTGAAACTGCGGATCAGGAGGACGCGCCATGCGCATCGTCAATCCATCCTTCGGCATCGCCCCGGCGGAGAGCACCGCTACCGAGGTCGCTGCGCCGATCGACTGGCTGAATGACCCGATCCTGCTGTTCGGCAACAACAAGCCGAACGCGAAGGAATTGCTGGAAGGGCTGCGGGAGAAGCTCGCCACGGTGCGGCGGGTGGACAATGTGGAGTACATCCACAAGAACAGCGCCAGCCAGCCCGCCCCGCCGGAGATGATCGAGATGGCGGCGCGGAAGTATCGCATCGCGCTGCACGCGCTGGGCGACTGAGGCTCCTGCTCATCGTGGAGTTTCCACGACAGCGTTGAGTTGCGGAAGCGTGGCCTGAAGGGGATCGTCATTGCGACGGACACCTTCCGCCCGCTGGTCATGGCCCAGGCCAAGGCACGCAAGCTGGAGCCGCACCTGATCGTGGTGAAGCATCCGGTGGGCGGGCTGAATGCCGAGGAGTTGAAGGACCGGATCGAGGCCGCCTTCGCCGGCCTGCAGAAGGAAATGCAGGGCTGACGCCCTGCCGGAGGAAAAGCGGGGCCGCGGGCGATGCTCGCGGCCCCGTCGCATGAACGGGGCCAGGAAGATGGGCGAAACCGTCAGCAGTGAAATCATCGACCTGGCCGAGATGGATGCCGAGGCCTGGGCGGATTACGCCGAGGAGCAGGGCTGGGGCGACGGCATGCCGCTGGTGCCGCCGACCGAGGAGCGGGTGGCGCGCATGATGGCAGCCTGCCGCGGCGACAACGAGCCCTTCGCGCCGATCTCCCCCGCCAGGTGGTGCCGACCCTGCAGAGCCTGGCGGCGAATGCGGTGATGGCGGGCTGCAAGCCGGAATATTTCCCGGTGGTGCTGGCGGCGCTGCGTGGCGTGCTGGTGCCCGACTACAACCTGCACGGCACGCTGGCGACCACCCACCCCTGCGCGCCGTTGGTGATGGTGAGCGGCCCGTTGCGGCATGAACTCGGGATCAACTGCTCCAGCAACTGCTTCGGCCAGGGCTGGCGGGCCAATGCCAGCATCGGCCGGGCGCTGGAACTGGTCCTGATGAATGTCGGCGGCGCCAAGCCGGCGGTGATGGACCGCTCGACCATGGGCTCGCCGGCGAAATACAGCTTCTGCTTCGGCGAGAACGAGGAGGAGAGCCCCTGGGCGCCCTACCATGTCCGCCGCGGCTTCGACGCGAAGGACAGCGTGGTGACGGTGATGGCGGCGGAGCCGCCGCACAACATCAACGACCATGGCAGCACCACCGGCCTCGGCTTGCTCACCACCTTCGCCGGCAGCATCGCCCAGCCCGGATCGAACAACCTGTCCGGCAAGGGGCCGCTGGTCCTGGTGATCGGGCCGGAGCACGCTGCCACGCTGCACCGGGATGGTTGGACCGTCGAGAGCATCCAGGAATACCTGTTCGAGAACGCCCGGGTGCCGGCGGACCGGATCGCGCCCACCCGCGTCGCCAATTATGCCGAAGCCTCGCCGATGGATGCGAAGGGCCGGTTCAGGATGGTGCCGGACCCGCAGGCCATCCATGTCGTCGTGGCGGGCGGCGCGGGCAAGCATTCCGCGCAGATCCCGTCCTTCGGCGGCACGGCGGTGATCTCCACCCGGGTGAAGCCGGCCGCCTGACGCGCGGCGCTAACCCAGCAGCCGCCCGATCACCCGCGCGGTGTAGTCCACCACCGGGATGACCTTGCCGTAGTTGATGCGCGTCGGGCCGATGACGCCGATGGCGCCGACGATCCTCTCCTGCCCGTTGCGGAAGGGTGCCACCACCATCGAAAGCCCGGTGGTGCTGAACAGCCCGCTTTCGGCGCCGATGAAGATCTGCACGCCTTCGCCGCGCTGGGCCAGTTCCAGCAGGCGCAGCGTCGTCTCCTGCGCCTCAAGGCGTTCGAACAGCGCCTGGATCTCATGCACCCGCGCCGCCTGGTCCAGGTTCTGCAACAGCCTCGCCTGACCGCGGACGATCAGGCTGCCCGCGCCGCCACCGGCCCAGGTGGCCAGCCCGGCCTCGATCACCTGGTTCGTCAGCGCATCGAGAGCCGTGCGGTTGGCGGCGATCTCGGCCGCGACCTGGCTGCGTACATCCTCCAGCGGCTGGCCGGCGAGGCGGGCATTCAGGTAGTTGCCGGCCTGTTGCAGGGCGGAAGGCGGCAGGCCCGGCGGCACCTCGATGACCCGGTTCTCCACCTGGCCATCGGCGCCCACCAGCACCACCAGCGCCCGCCCGGTGCCGAGCGGCACGAATTCGATATGGCGGATCGCCGCCTCGCCCTTCGGCGCCACCACCAGCCCGGCGGCGCCGGCAAGGCCGGAGAGCATCTGCCCCGCCTCGGCCAGCGTATCCTGCAACGAACGGCCGGAGGCGGCGCAGCGGGCGTTGATGCTCTCCCGCTCCTCCTCCCCCAGGTCGCCGAACTCCAGCAGCCCATCGACGAAAAGGCGCAGGCCGCGCTCCGTCGGCAGGCGGCCGGCGGAAGTATGTGGCGCATAGAGCAGGCCGGCCTCTTCCAGGTCGGCCATCACGTTGCGGATCGAGGCGGGGGAGAGGCCGAGCGGCAGGCGGCGCGAGAGTGTGCGGCTGCCTACCGGTTCCCCTGTCTGGACATAGAGTTCCACCAGCTCCCGCAATATGGTCGCGCTGCGGTTGTCGAGGCCGGCGAGGGAGGCCCCGGCATGACCTGGCGGCAGCTTCGGCGGCTGCTGCATCGGTTGCGTCAAGCCCCTGGTTTACCGTGAAATTCTAGGTAGCCGAGGCGGCGGCGTCAACGGCTGCGACGGGGAATTGCGGGGGCGGCGCCCTTTCGGGCCGCCCCTGACGGGCGGAAGGGGCCTGGGAGGCCATGGGTCATGGCTTCCGCCGCCTGCCCGTGATACCCCGCGCCGCATGAGCATCCGCCCCTCCGGCCGTGCGGCCGACGCGCTCCGCCATGTCATTCTGGAAACCGGATTCGCCAAGCATGCGGAAGGATCCTGCCTCATCCGCATGGGCAATACCGAAGTCCTCTGCACCGCCAGCGTGGAGGCGCGCGTGCCGCCCTTCCTGCGCAATTCCGGCCAGGGCTGGGTGACGGCCGAATACGGCATGCTGCCCCGCGCCACCCATACCCGCGGCGACCGCGAGGCGGCGCGCGGCAAGCAGTCCGGCCGCACCCAGGAAATCCAGCGCCTGATCGGCCGTTCGCTGCGCGCCGTGACGGACCTGAAGGCGATGGGCGAGATGTCCATCACCGTGGATTGCGACGTGCTGAACGCCGATGGCGGCACTCGCTGCGCCAGCATCACCGGCGCCTGGGTGGCGCTGCACCTGGCCTTCCGCCACTGCCTGAAGATGAACGTCATCGCCACCATGCCGCTGCAGGACCAGGTGGCGGCCGTCTCCTGCGGGTTGTGGCAGGGTACGCCGGTGCTGGACCTCGACTACGCCGAGGACAGCAAGGCGGATGCCGATGCCAATTTCGTCCTCACGGGCCAGGGCGGGCTGGTGGAGGTGCAGGGCACCGCGGAGGGCGCCCCCTTCTCGGAAGCCCAGTTGCTGGAACTGCTCGGCCTCGCCCGCCATGGCACGGCACAGCTTTTCGCCAGGCAGCGCGCTGCGGTGGGCATCGGCTGATGGCGCGCCGGCTGGAACGCGGCCGGCTGGTGCTGGCCAGCCACAATGCCGGCAAGCTGCGGGAAGTGGCGGCGCTGCTGGAGCCGCATGGGTTGGATGTCGTCTCGGTGAAGGAACTCGGCCTTCCGGAGCCGGCGGAGACGGAAGAAACCTTCCTCGGCAACGCCACCATCAAGGCGCTGGCCGCCGCCCGGGCCGCCGGCCTGCCGGCCCTGGCCGATGACAGCGGCTTCTCGGTCGAGGCGCTGGGCGGCGCGCCGGGGGTGCGCACCGCGGACTGGGCCATCCAGCCGGATGGCAGCCGGGACTACGCCAAGGCCATGGCCGAGGTCGCCCGCCAGGCCGCCTCGAATCCGGACCGCCGGGCCTGGTTCACCTGTGCTCTGGTCCTTGCCTGGCCGGATGGCCATACTGAGGGCTTCGAGGGCAAGGTCTTCGGCCACTGGGTCCATCCCCCGCGCGGCAGCCGGGGTTTCGGCTACGACCCGATCTTCGTCCCGGACGGCCAGGATCAGACCTTCGGCGAGATGGACCCGGCGGCCAAGCACGCCATCAGCCACCGCGCCCGGGCCTTCGCCCTGCTGGCCGAAGCCTGCCTGAAATAGTCCATGCCTCGGGCGCCGCCGCCCGGCTCTTGCCCCGGCCGCCCGCTCGCCGCACTCTTGGCGGCGAGAAACGGGGAAACCAGCGTGGCCTTCAAGAGCACCGACCGATACATCGCCTCCCGCGACCTGGAGGTGGCGGTGAACGCCGCCGTCGCCCTGCAGCGCCCGCTGCTGGTGAAGGGGGAGCCCGGCACCGGCAAGACGGTGCTCGCCCAGGAAGTGGCGCAGGCGCTCGGCAAGAACCTGATCGAGTGGCACATCAAGTCCACCACCAAGGCGCAGCAGGGGCTGTACGAATACGACGCGGTGTCCCGCCTGCGCGACGGCCAGCTGGGCGATGAGCGGGTGCACGACATCGGCAACTACATCATCCGCGGCAAGCTCTGGGAAGCCTTCGAGAGCGACCAGCAGGTGGTGCTGCTGATCGACGAGATCGACAAGGCCGATATCGAATTCCCCAACGACCTGCTGCTCGAACTCGACCGCATGCAGTTCTTCGTCTACGAGACGCGGCGGACGGTGGTGGCGAAGCACCGGCCGATCGTCATCATCACCTCGAACAACGAGAAGGAACTGCCGGACGCCTTCCTGCGCCGCTGCTTCTTCCATTATATCCGCTTCCCGGACCCCGAGACGATGGAGCAGATCGTCCAGGCCCACTACCCCGACATCAAGCAGGAGCTGGCGCGCGAGGCGCTGAACGTCTTCTTCCAGATCCGCGGCGTGAACGAGCTGAAGAAGAAGCCCGCGACCTCCGAACTGCTGGACTGGCTGAAGCTGCTGATGATCGAGGACCTGCCGCCCGAGGTGCTGCGCAGCCAGGACCCCAAGGTGGCCATCCCACCGCTGCACGGCGCGCTGCTGAAGAACGAGCAGGACGTTCACCTGTTCGAGCGCCTGGCCTTCCTCTCCCGCCGGCAGCAGGGGCGGTAGTCCGGGAATGCTTGCCCACTTCATCCTGGCGCTGCGCGAAGCCGGGCTGCCGGCCTCCATCACCGAGTATCTCACGCTGCTCGGCGCCATGAAGGCGGGCGTCGCCGAGTACAACGTGGATGATTTCTACTATCTCTCCCGCGCCACGCTGGTGAAGGACGAACGGCACCTGGACCGCTTCGACCGCGTCTTCGCCGAGGTGTTCAAGGGGCTGGAGCCGGAGGAGGGCGAGCAGAACCCGGCCATCCCCGAGGAATGGCTCCGCAAGCTGGCGGAAAAGCTGCTGACCGAGGAGGAGAAGAAGCTGATCGAGGCCGCCGGCGGCCTGGAGAAGCTGATGGAGCTGCTGAAGCAGCGCCTGGCGGAGCAGAAGGGCCGCCACCAGGGCGGCAGCAAATGGATCGGCACCGCCGGCACCTCTCCCTTCGGCGCCTATGGCTACAACCCCGAAGGCGTGCGCATCGGCCAGCACGAAAGCCGCAACCGCCGCGCGGTGAAGGTGTGGGACAAGCGCGAGTTCAAGGATCTCGACGACAGCATCGAGCTGGGCACGCGCAACATGAAGCTGGCCCTGCGCCGGCTGCGCCGCTTCGCCCGCCAGGGCGCGGCGACCGAGCTGGACATAGACGGGACCATCAAGGCCACCGCCAACAACGCCGGCACGCTGGACCTGAAGCTGGTGCCGGAGCGGCACAACGCGGTGAAGGTGCTGCTGTTCCTGGATATCGGCGGCTCCATGGACGACCATGTGCGCATCAGCCAGGAATTGTTTTCCGCCGTGCGCAGCGAGTTCAAGCACCTGGAGCACTTCTACTTCCACAACTGCCCCTATGAGCGGGTGTGGAAGAACAACCGCCGCCGCAAGGAAACCGAGATCCCGACGCAGGAGGTGCTGCGCACCTACGGGCCGGACTACAAGCTGATCTTCGTCGGCGATGCCTCGATGTCGCCCTATGAAATCGTGCAGCCCGGTGGCAGCGTGGAGCACTGGAACGAGGAGGCGGGCAAGGTCTGGATGGCCCGGCTGACCAACCATTTCCGCCGCTCCGCCTGGCTGAACCCGGTGCCGCAGGAGATGTGGCAGTACACCGTCTCCATCCGCCTGATGGGCGAGCTGATGGAGAACCGCATGTTCCCGCTGACCCTCAACGGGCTGGACGAGATGGCGCGGGAGCTGGTGCGGTAGGCTTTCCGACGGCTGTTGGAGGGAAACCATCAACAGCCCTCTCAAACGCCGGGCGCGATGCTTCGCATTGCCTCGCGCGTGCGGGCGCCACGCCTCCGGCACGACGCCACCCCTGCCGCGGGCTGCGTGCCCGGCCTCGGTCCCGGCGGACGCCGGTGCGGCCGGTTTCTGGCCTACCCCTTCGCCCTTGCCCGGAACAGCAGCGCCAGCCCGGCCAGGGTCACCGCCCCGCCCAGCAGGTCGGTCCAGGCGAGCCGCTCCTCCAGCAGCCCCCAGCCGAACAGCGCGGCCAGCGGCGGCGCCAGCAGTTGCAGCGCCGCGGCGGTGGAAGCCGGCAGCAGCCGCAGCATGACGAAATACAGCGCATAGGCGCCGACCCCGATCGCCAGCACGGAATAGATCAGGCTGAACAGCGCCACCGGGCTGAGCCAGGCCGCGGGCGGCGGCTGCAGCGCCGTGGCCAGGGCCAGCAGCAGCAGGGCGGCGATCGCGCTCTGCACCGCATTGGCGGTCCAGGCATCCAGC
>JAEWCI010000210.1 GCA_023390705.1 Pseudomonadota bacterium | reverse complement strand
GCCCTGGCGGGTGCGCCAGCCGGGCTTCCCCGGGCTGCTGCGCGCCATCTGCGGCCAGCAGATCAGCAACCAGGCGGCAGCGGCCATCTGGAACCGGCTGCGCGCCATCCCCGGCGCGCTGGAGCCGGCGGGACTGCTGGCGCTGGACGATGCCATGCTGTGCGGCGTCGCCGGCCTCTCACGGCCCAAGGCCGCGCATGCCCGGTCGCTTGCCACGGCCTGCCTCGATGGCCGGCTGGACTTCACCGCCCTGGCGACGATGGAGGATGCGGCGGCGCTGGCGCATATCGCGGCGGTGAAGGGGCTGGGCCCCTGGACCGCCGCCATTCACCTGCTCTTCGCCGAGCAGCGGCCGGACATCTTCCCGGCCGGCGACCTTGCCCTCGCCGCCAGCGCGGCGCATCTGCTCGGCCTGCCGGCACGGCCCGGGCCCAAGGCGCTGGCGGCGCTGGCCGAAGCCTGGTCGCCCTGGCGCTCGCTCGCGGCGCGGCTGCTCTGGCACCACTGGCGCTTCGTCACCGGCCGGCCGGCGGTGGAGGATGGGTAGAGGCCGGACGGGTGCGCGGAATCATCTGCCCGCGCGACGGGCTGCGGCCGTGAACGCGGCCCGATAACGCCCTGAGGCGTGGTGCAGGAGCGGTATTCCGTGGTGGGCTGGGCCGCTGGTTCAGGCGTGCCCGGCCGCCGGCACGGTGGCGAGCCGGTTCAGGAAGGACTCGCCCCAGGCTTCCGGCGAGGCATCGGCGATCGCCGCCCAGGCACTACGCCAGCGCGACTGGCGCTCCGCCCGCGGCATCTCCAGCGCCGCGGCCAGGGCTTCCGCCACGCCCTCGGTGTCGTGCGGGTTGACCAGCAGGGCGCCTTCAAGCTGGGCGGCGGCCCCGGCGAAGCGGGAGAGCACCAGCACGCCCGGGTCGGCCGGGTCCTGGGCGGCGATGTATTCCTTCGCCACCAGGTTCATGCCGTCGCGCAGCGGAGTCACCACCCCTACCTTCGCCAGCCGCATGTAGCCGGCGACGGTCTCCCGCGGCACCTGCTTCGCCACCAGCCGCAGCGGGGTCCAGTCCGGTTCGCCGCATTCGCTGTTCAGCGCCCCGGCGGCCTCGTCCAGCTCGCGCCGCAACTGGCGGTAGGCCGCGACATCCTCGCGTGAGGGGGCCGCGATCTGCAGCAGGGTCACGCGGCGGGCAGGGGCGCGGGAAAGCAGGCGGCGGAAGGCTTCCAGCCGCTCCGGCAAGCCCTTGGTCGGGTCCAGCCGGTCCACCCCCAGCAGCAGGGCCTGCCCTGCCAGGGAACGGGCCAGCCGCTGCGCCGGTTCGGCCCTGGCCTGGGCGGCGGCGATGGCGGCGAATTCGCTGGCGGTGATCTCGGCCGGGAAGACGCCCAGCCGCACCCGCCGCCCGCCGAGCATCACCACATCCCGGGACTCGCGTTCGGCGCCGGCGAAGCCGATGGCGGCGGCGGCGAAATTCTCGCGGTCCAGCGGCGTCTGGAAGCCCAGCAGGTCGGCATCGAGCACGTCCTGCACCAGGGTGCGGATGCCGGGCGCCACCGCAGCGGCATCCGGCGCCGGGAAGGGTACGTGCAGGAAGAAGCCGGTGGGGTTTCGCACGCCCTTGACCCTGAGCGCCGCGGGCAGGGAAAGCAGGTGGTAGTCGTGCACCCAGATGCCGTCGTCCTGCCGCAGCAGCGGCAGCAGCGCATCGGCGAAGCGGCGGTTGACCCGGCGATAGGCTTCCAGGTCCTGGCGGCGGAAGCCCATCAGGTGCGGCAGGCCGTGCAGCATCGGCCAGAGCACGCCATTGGCGTAGCCGGTGTAGTAGCCGCGGTGCTCCGCTTCGGTGAGGTCGAGGGTGGCGTAGCCGACGCCGTCGCGCTCCGTCAGCACGGGCGGCCGCTGGCCTTCCGCCACGGCGCCGCTCCAGCCGAACCACAGCCCGCCGCGCTGGTGCATCAGGCCGAGCAGCGCCACCGCCAGGCCGCCCGCCTGGCCGGCATTGCCTGCCGGTACCGGCACCCGGTTGGAGACGACGACGATCCGGTTCATGCCACCTCCAGCAGCGCGACCGGCAGCCGGGCCAGCAGGCGTCCCAGCGCCAGCCGGCCATCCGAAGCCTCCCAGACCGCCCCGGTGAGCGCATCTCGCCAACGGCCTGCGCGGGGAACACGCGGCAGCGTCAGCGAGGTTCCCGCCCATTCCGCCTCGGGAACCAGGGGCAGCGCCGTATCGCCCAGCAGCCGGGTCGGCAGGCGGGTGGCCACCGCCACCACCGCCTGGCCCTGGCGGACCCGGGCGAAGGCCAGCACATGCGCCGCCTGCGGGCCTTCGACGGCAAGCGGCTGGTGGTCGCCGGCGGCGAAGACCGCCGGCCGCGCCGCGCGCAATGCCAGGCAGCGCGCCAGGATCGCCTGCTTCACCCGCCCGTCCTGCCAGTGCGGCAGCAGCGCGACAGGGTCTTCCTGCGCTTCCAGCGCCGCCCGGCGGGCGGCCCAGTCCACCGGCCGGCGGTTGTCCGGGTCCACCAGGCTGAAGTCCCAGAACTCGCAGCCCTGGTAGAGGTCCGGCACGCCCGGCGCGGCGCAGCGCAGCAGCAGTTGCGCCAGCCCGTTGCAGGCCCCGGCCGGGGCGATGCGCGCGGCGAAGGCGGCGATCTCCTCCCTCAGATGGCTGGCGCGGCCGGCGGCCAGCACGCCGTGCAGGAAGTCGCGGCAGGCGGCTTCGTATTCGGCATTGGGCACCGCCCAGTCGGTGCGGCGCTTGGCCTCGCGCAGCGCCTTTTCCTGCCAGGCGGCGACCCGTTCGACGAAGGCCGGGACGCCGGCCTCGTCATGCGGCGCCAGGCCCAGCGGCCAGGCGCCCACCAGGGTCTGGTAGAGCATCGCCTCATCCGCCGCGTCCGGCGCCGAGGCGCCGTCCACCTCCTTCCGCAGCGGGGCATTCAGCCGCATCCAGCGGTGCAGCGTGGCGCCCCATTCCTCCGGGATCTCGGAAAGCACGGCCAGCCGGGCACGGGTGTCCTCGCCGCGCTTGTGGTCATGGGTGGCGGTGGCCAGCAGGGCGCGGGGGAAGTGCTTCGCCCGCGCCCGGGCGGCGGCGTGGAAATTGGCCGGCGTCACCGCGAAGCGGCCGGGATCGGCGCCAACCTCGCAACGCGAGAGCAGGCGGCCATAGCGATAGAAGGCGGTGTCCTCCACGCTCTTCGCCGCGGTGGGGGCGGAGAGCTGCTGGAAGCGCACCGCCGCCGCCAGGCGTTCGCGCCGGAGCGCCGGCGGCAGGCTGCGCGGCGCTTCCCCGCCCAGCCACTGGTCCAGGCGTTCCAGCAGCGGGCGTTCGGTGGCCCGCACGGTGCGCCGCGCCCCGGCCAGGGCCCAGTCCAGGATGCGCTTGTCCTCCGCGCTGCGCCCGCCCGGCGTGATGTAGAGGCGATAGACCGGGAAATGCGCCAGCACCTCGGCCAGCGCGCGGCGCAGGGCAGTCAGGGTGAAGTCGCGGCTGGTGAGGTCGGCATTGGCCACGCGCTTCAGCGCCGCGGCGGTGCCGTTCAGCTCCGAGGCCAGGTTGTCGCGCAGGATCTGCCGCCGGGCCTCGCGCGCCTCGTCCTCGAAGCGCGGCGGGCGGCCGCTGGTCTCGGCCCAGAGCGCGGTGAGCGGCGCCTCCCCGGCCGGGTCGTGCAGCACGCCGGTGGCTTCGTCCATGAAGTCGTAGCCGGTGGTGCCGTCGGTCGCCCAGTCCGTCCGCAGCGCCTCGAAGGGCGCCAGGATCTTCTCCACCCAGAGGATCGGCTCGCTGCCCGGCCGCGCCGCCTGCAGCCGGCGGCGCAGCTTGCGGCAATAGCCGCGCGGGTCGGCCAAGCCGTCCACATGGTCCACCCGCACGCCGTCGATCACCCCTTCCGCGTAGAGGCGCTCGATCAGCGCATGGGTGGCGTCGAACACCTCCGGCACTTCGGCCCGCAGCCCGGCGAGGGAGGTGATGTCGAAGAAGCGCCGCCAGTTGATTTCGTCCGCCGCGGCACGCCACCAGGCCAGGCGGTAGTGCTGGCGGTCCAGCA
>JAEWCI010000206.1 GCA_023390705.1 Pseudomonadota bacterium | reverse complement strand
CACCGGCGCCCTGGTCGCCCCGCGTGCCGTGCTCACCGCGGCGCATTGCGTCTTCCACCCACGCACGGCACATCCGGTGGCCCCCGGGCTCGTGCAGTTCTTCCTCGCCGCCTCGCCGAACGGGTATGCCGGCCAGGCGCGGGTCACCGCTATCCTGATGGGGCCGGGCTTCGCCGTCGCGCCGGGGCCGCGCCCGGACCCGACGGCGCCGGCGGACGCCGATTGGGCGGTGCTGGTCCTCGATGCGCCGCTGGGCGAGCCGGCGCTCGCCCTTTCGCTGGCGGCCGGCTATGTGCGGCCGGGAACGCCGCTGGCCTATGGCGGCTACCAGAGCGACCAGGGGCGGCAGATGGTGGCCGACACCGCCTGCACCGTGGTCGGCTATGGCCGCGACGCCACCGGCCGGATCATGATGCGGCATTCCTGCGCGGCGACGAGTGGCGCCAGTGGCGGCCCGCTATTGGCGCATGCCCCGAACGGAAGCTGGGTGGTGGCCGGCATCGGCTCCCTGGCACAGGACGGCGTCTCCGGCGGATGGGCTGTTCCCACGGCGGCGATCGCCCGCGCGGTGATGACCGCGGCGCCCACGGCGGCGGCTTCTCGGGCCGCGTCCCCGTAGTGGATCGCGGCGGTTTGCACGTCATCCTGAACGCGCGATCCGCTGCGGGCCAATATTTGCCGAGCGGATTCACGCTTCCGGGCCTTCACGCCCGTCCGAGATCCGCTCTGTCCGCCTGGACCTGCATCCCCGATGGATCGGCACCGCCGGTGGTGCGCAGGGCTACAGCCGCCACCCCGTATGGATGGCGACGATGCCGCCGGACAGGCTGCGATATGCCACCTTCTCCAGGCCGGCCTTGCGCATCATCTCCGCCAGGGCGGGCTGGTCCGGGAACATGCGGATGCTCTCGGCCAGGTACTGGTAGCTCTCGGCGTCCCTGGCCACCCGGGCGCCCAGCCGCGGCAGCACCTTGAAGGACCAGGCATCGTAGACCGGCGCCAGCGCCGCCACCTCCACGCGGGAGAATTCCAGGCAGTGGAACCGCCCGCCCGGCCGCAGCACGCGCCGCGCCTCCCGCAGCACCGCCAATTTGTCGGTGCAATTGCGCAGGCCGAAGGCGATGGAGACCTTCTCCACGCAGCGGTCGGGCAGGGGCAGGCGTTCGGCATCGGCACAGAGGAATGAAAGCCCCGCGGCCAGCCCGCGTTCCAGCGCCCGCCCCTGGGCCACCGCCAGCATGGCCGGGTTGATGTCCGAGAGGATCACCCGCCCCGCGCCGCGTTCCAGCGCGCCGAAGCTGATATCCCCGGTGCCGCCGGCGAGGTCGAGCAGCGTCTCCCGCGCCGAGGCGCCGATGGTGGCGATGAAGATGCGCTTCCAGACCCGGTGCAGGCCGAGCGACATCAGGTCGTTCATCACGTCGTAGCGCGGCGCGACGCTTTCGAAGACCTGGCGCACCAGATGCGCCTTCTCCTCCCGCCCCACGCTGCGAAAGCCGAAATCGGTGCTGTCCGCCATGTCCCTGGTTGCGTCCTGCTGCCGGCCCAGCATAGAGCAGATCGCGGACGGGCGTGAACGCCCGGGAGCGTGAATCTGCTCGGCAAACAATGGCCTGTGGCGGATCGGCGTTCGGTTCCGAACGCAAACCGCCGCAGCAAGCCGAACGGGACAAGGGAAAGGCGGGGGACGGATGCCGGAATTGCCGGAAGTGGAGACGGTGATGCGGGGGCTTTCCCGGGTGCTGGTGGGCCGCCGGCTGCGCGCCGCCGCCATCACCCGCCCGGACATGCGCTTCCCCTTCCCGGAAGGGCTGGCGGAGAAGCTGGCCGGGGCCACCGTGCTGGGCTTCCGGCGGCGGGCGAAATACATGCTGATGCGGCTTTCCGGCGGCAATTCGGTGCTGATCCATCTTGGCATGTCCGGCCGCATGGTGGCCCGCCCTGCCGCCGCCATCCCCAACGGGCCGGTGGCGCATGAGCATTTCAGCCTGGAGACCGAGGACGGCACCCATGTCGGCTTCGTGGACCCGCGCCGCTTCGGCTGCGTGGACCTGGTGCCGACCGCGGCGGAGGACAGCCACCGCCTGCTGCGCGGCCTGGGGCCGGAGCCGCTGGAGGATGCCTTCACGCCGGAAGTGCTCTCCGCCGCCCTGGCCGGCAGGCAGACCCCCATCAAGGCGGCGCTGCTGGACCAGAAGGTGGTGGCGGGGCTGGGCAACATCTATGTCTCGGAGGCGCTGTTCCGCGCCGGCATCTCGCCGCGCCGGCTGGCCGCCAGCGTGGCGGGCGCGCGCTGCCGGGGCCTGGTGCCGGCAATCAGGGAGGTGCTGGAGGAGAGCATCGCCGCCGGCGGTTCCAGCCTGCGCGACTATGTCCAGGCGGATGGCGGGATCGGCTTCTTCCAGGAACGCTTCAAGGTCTATGACCGCGAAGGGGAGCCCTGCGAGCGCTGCCCCGGCGTGCCCCCGTGCGAGGGCATCCGGCGCATGGTCCAGGCCGGCCGCGCCACCTTCTATTGCCCCCGGACGCAGCGTTAGCTAGGACCGCAGGCAAGCACGAGAGGGGCGCGGCCATGGCCTATGAGATGATCCTGACCGAGACGCAGGGCCGGGTGGCGGTGATCCGCCTGAACCGCCCCAAGGCGCTGAACGCGTTGTGCGACCAGCTGATGACCGAGCTGGGCGAGGCGCTGCTCGCCTTCGACGCCGACCCTGCCATCGCCGCCATCGTCATCACCGGCAGCGAGAAGGCTTTCGCTGCCGGCGCCGACATCAAGGAGATGCAGTCCCGCACCTATCCCGCGGTGTTCCTGGACGACTTCATCGGCAAGCGCTGGGAGACGGTGCTGAAGGTGAGGAAGCCGGTGATCGCCGCGGTGGCCGGCTTCGCGCTGGGCGGCGGCTGCGAGCTGGCGATGATGTGCGACATGATCCTGGCCGCCGATACGGCGAAATTCGGCCAGCCGGAGATCAACCTGGGCATCATCCCGGGTGCCGGCGGCAGCCAGCGCCTGACGCGCGCTATCGGCAAGTCCAAGGCCATGGAGATGGTGCTGACCGGCCGCATGATGGACGCCGAGGAGGCCGAGCGCGCCAACCTGGTGGCCCGCGTGGTGCCGGCGGACCAATTGCTGGCCGAGGCGGTGAAGGTCGGCGAGCGGATTGCCGCCCTTTCCGCCACCGCCGTGGCCGTGGCGAAGGATGCCGTGAACGCCGCCTTCGAGACCACGCTGCAGGAAGGCGTGCGGACCGAACGGCGCCTGTTCCTTTCGCTTTTCGCGACGCAGGACCAGAAGGAAGGCATGAGCGCCTTCATCGAAAAGCGGAAGGCCAACTTCACCAACAGCTAGAACCCTGCCGGCCGCCCCGGGGCGTTTCGCTTGACGTCCCGCTGCGGCCAGGTCTAGAAGCCCCCCCTTCGGTGCGGCGACCCGCCGCTGCCAACCCCAGAGACACGTTGGATTGAAGCAGTAACGCCATGGCGAACACGGCCTCCGCGCGCAAGCGCATCCGCCAGACCGAGAAGCGCACCGAGCGCAACCGCGCCCGCCGCTCCCGCGTGCGGACCTTCCTGCGCAAGGTGGAACAGGCGATCGCCGGCGGCGATCAGTCCCAGGCACAGGCGGCGCTGCGCGAAGCCCAGCCCGAGCTGCAGCGGGCCGCCACCAAGGGCGTGCTGCACCGCAACACGGTGGCGCGCAAGCTTTCCCGCCTCACCTCCCGTATCAAGGCCCTGGCAACCGCCTGAGGCCACGCTCCAGGGCTGGCGGCCGGCGCCGCCCGTCCTGCGGCATTGCTTGGCGTTGTACTAGGAAACCAGAACCGTATTTGCTGCCTGGCGCCAGCAATGGCTGCCGACAATGCTGCCTGTTATTTTGCTTCTGCTTGGCAGTACTAACATTTCGGCGAGTTACGGTTTGATCCGGCCGGTGGTGCGCGTTATGATCTGCGCCAGGTCAGGTTTTCGGCAACGCATCCCCCCATAACAGAGGCGATGTCCGATGGCAGGGCCACGGCGTGGCCTTGCTTCGCGTGCGGATCGGGCCGGTGTCCAACAGGGTGGCAGGTGCAGGCATGGACAAGGAAGCCGGAACGTCGTCCCCCCAGGCATCCGGCCAGCTTGCCGCCAGCTGGGCCCGCATCCGGGCCCGCCTGCGTGATGAGGTGGGCGAGGCCGAGTACCGCACCTGGCTGCGCCAGATGACCTTCGCCGGGGTTGATGGCGATGAGGCGGTCATCCTGCTGCCCACCCGCTTTTCGCGCGACTGGGTGCGCGGCCATTACGGCGACCGGCTGAGCCTGCTGTGGCAGGAATTGCACCCGAGCGTGCGCCGCGTGGACATCCGCGTCGCCAGCCCCGCCGATGCCACCGCCGCCAATGCCGCCCCAGCCGGCACGGCCACTGCCGCTCCGCCGCGTCCCGCCGCGCCGCCGGCGGCGGAATCCGGCCTGGGCGAGAGCCTGCTGCCGCGGGGGGGCGAGAAGCCTGCCGGCGATGCCCGCAACGACTGGCTTGCGCCGTTGGAGCCGCGCTTCACCTTCGACACCTTCGTCGTCGGCAAGCCCAACGAATTCGCCCATGCCTGCGCCCGCCGGGTGGCCGAGAAGCCGGCCTCCCCGGGTTTCAACCCGCTCTTCCTCTATGGCGGGGTCGGCCTGGGCAAGACGCATCTGATGCATTCCATCGCCTGGGCGATCCGCGAGGCCGAGCCGCCGCGCAGCGTCGCCTACATGAGCGCCGAGAAGTTCATGTACCGCTTCATCGCGGCGCTGCGCAGCCAGTCCACGATGGAGATCAAGGAAAGCCTGCGCTCCGTTGACGTGCTGATGATCGACGACCTGCAATTCCTCATCGGCAAGGACAACACGCAGGAGGAATTCTTCCACACCTTCAACGCCCTGGTGGATGCGGGCAAGCAGATCGTCGTCAGCGCCGACAAGTCGCCTTCCGACCTGAACGGGCTGGAGGACCGGCTGCGCACCCGGCTCGGCTGCGGCATGGTGGCCGACCTGCACGCCACCACCTACGAGCTGCGCCTTTCCATCCTGGAAACCAAGGCGGCGGCGGCGCAGGTGGCGGTGCCGGCCAAGGAGCTGGAACTGCTGGCGCACAAGATCACCACCAATGTCCGGGAACTGGAAGGCGCGCTGAACCGGCTGATCGCCCATGCCAACCTGTTCGGCCGGCCGGTGACGCTGGAAAGCGTGCACGACGTGCTGCACGACGTGCTGCGGGCGCATGACAAGCGGATCTCGATCGAGGAGATCCAGAAGAAGGTGGCGGAGCACTACAACATCCGCCTGACCGACATGTCCTCCGCCCGCCGCGCCCGCAACGTGGCCCGGCCGCGCCAGGTGGCGATGTATCTGGCCAAGCAGCTCACCCAGCGCAGCCTGCCGGAGATCGGCCGCCGCTTCGGCAACCGCGACCACACCACGGTCATGCACGCCGTCTCCCGCATCGCCGAGCTGATGGAGGCGGATGCCGGCTTCGCCGAGGATGTCGCCCTGCTGCGCAAGATGCTGGAAACCTGATGCACGGCCGTTGACGGGTCGCCATCAACGCCCCCCTGATCCAGCCTGCCGCATGGGCTCGTCCCCCGTTGGCGTCCGGCGCCCTGGCATGAGGGGGGCCTCGGGCCGCCGGGGTGCCATCCGGGGGCGGTCCGCCCGCCGCCCGGCGGAATTCCGCCGCTCTTGGTGCCCGGCGCGGGAAACCCTACCTTCTGCAAGCGAATCCGCCCTGCTATCCTGAACGGCCGACTTGGCCGGGGGGCGGCCAGCGGCATGACAGGGGCCGAGATGGACCCCGGGGGAGCGTGGGTGCGATGAAGTTCAGCGTGGAAAGGGCGATCCTGCTCAAGGCGCTCGCGCATGTGCAGAGCGTGGTGGAGCGGCGCAACACCATCCCCATCCTGGCCAATGTCCTGCTTTCGGCCCAGGGCGGCACCCTGAAGCTGACCGCCACCGACATGGAGATCGCGGTGGTGGAGGAGGTGCCCGGCGTGCAGATCGCCCGCGAAGGGCGCACCACCGCCCCGGCCGCCACGCTTTACGAGATCGTCCGCAAGCTGCCGGAATCCGCCAAGGTGGAGCTGGACCATGCCGGCGGCGACGCGCCGCTGAAGCTCCGCGCCGGCCGCTTCAACACCGACCTCGCCGTGCTGCCGGTGGAGGATTTCCCCTCCATGACCGAGGGCAAGCTGCCGTACAGCTTCCAACTCGGCGCCGCGGTGCTGCGGGATCTGGTGGACCGCACCCGCTTCGCCATCAGCACCGAGGAAACCCGCTACTACCTGAACGGCATCTACCTGCACGCCGCCGAGTCCGAGGGCGGCAAGGTGCTGCGCGCCGTCGCCACGGATGGCCACCGCCTGGCCCGGGTGGAGGAGGAATTGCCGGAAGGCGCCGCCGGCATGCCCGGCGTCATCATTCCCCGCAAGACGGTGAACGAGCTGCGCAAGCTGGCCGAGGAAACCCAGGACAGCATCGAGATCCGCCTTTCCGACACCAAGATCCGCTTCGGCATCGGTTCGGTTTCGCTGACCAGCAAGCTGATCGACGGCACCTTCCCGGAATACGAAAGGGTGATCCCGCGCGGCAACGACAAGGTGCTGAAGGTGGCGAAGAAGGAATTCGCCGAAGCCGTCGGCCGCGTCGCCGCCATCAGCAGCGAACGCTCCCGCCCGGTGAAGCTCTCGCTGGACCGCAACCTGCTGGTGCTCTCCGCCGCCAGCCCGGAACAGGGCCAGGCGCAGGAGGAGCTGGACGCCGAGGTGGTGAGCTATGAGAATTCGCCGCTCGAGATCGGCTTCCAGGCCCGCTACCTGAACGACATCACCGACCAGATCGCCGAGCAGGTGCAATTCGAATTCGCCGATGGCTCCGCCCCCACGGTTGTGCGGGACGCCAGCAAGCCGGAAGCGTTATACGTGCTGATGCCGATGCGGGTCTGACCCGCATCGCCCGCCGGGGCGCCACCGCGGCCCGGTCCGTGCCTGCTAGGCTGCAATCGGGGAACAGGATGCCCGAGGACCGGTCAGCGACGCGACCTCTGAATGCCATGCCGGCCGCGGCCGATGGCGGCCGTGGCGGTGGTGCGGCACCGGCGGGCAGGCATGCCGCCGCCCGTACGCGGGAGGAACTGGCCGCTTCCGAAGCGACCAACGAGGCGCTGCGCCACGCCAATGCCGAGCTGGACGAATCCCGTGCCGCGCTGGCGGCGCGCGAGGAGCAGTTGCGCCTGGCCCTCGACGCCGCCCGCATGGCCACCTGGGAATGGGACGCCGCGACCGGCGCCGTCACCGGCTCCACCGGGCGGGAGGCGCTGTACGGCCGGCCGGTCGGGTCGCTGGGGACCATCGCGGCGGTGCTGGAGGCCGTTCATCCCGAGGATCGCGACGCTGCGGCCGCCACCATCCAGCGCGCCATGGACCGTCCGCCGGGGGACAGGGAATTCGACGCGATCGATTTCCGTGTGGCGGGCCAGGATGGCAGCATCTGCTGGCTGCGCGCGCAGGGCCGCGTCACTCTGCGCGACCCGGTGACCGGCCGGGCGCTGCAGGGCGCCGGCGTGACCTATGACATCACCGACCGC
>JAEWCI010000183.1 GCA_023390705.1 Pseudomonadota bacterium | reverse complement strand
GGCCTTCGCCATGGCCGCGGCGTCCCAGGCCGGCAGGCCGGGCGGCGGCGGGGCGGCGTGCAGCGCGGCCAGCGCCTCGGCTGCTTCCCCGTAGAGCGGCAACGGGTCGGCGCCGGCATCCAGCAGCCCGGCATGGGTCGCCTCGCCGAAATCCTCCAGGATGAGGAAGCCGGCCTCCTCATCGGCGGCGATGATCTCCGGCGCCGAGAGCCCGGCGGCCAGCAGGTGCCGGGCGAGGCGCAGGAAGGGGCGGACATCCTCGGGCGGCGGCGCGTCCATCAGCAGCGCCGGGCGCGGCCCGCCCAGCAGCCTTGCATAGCGGCGGAAGCTGGCATCGGCCGGCAACGGCTGCAGCCCGGCCGCGCCGAAGCCATGCGTGGCCAGGAAGGCGTTGGCGTCCCTCAAATCCCGTTCCTCATGCCAGGGCCTGGGCCAGCCGGCCGGGCCAGCCCTGCAATTGCGCCACCCGCGCCTCCTCCCCCGCGCCGGGGGCCAGGGTGAGGCATAGCGCCTCCGCCGGCCGCCGGCCGCCCAGCCTTTCCGGCCATTCCACCAGCAGGATGCCGCGCGCGGCTTCCTCCCAGCCCAGTTCCGCCAGATCCTCCTCGCTGCTCAGGCGGTAGAGGTCGAAATGATGCGCCTCCACCCCGCCCGGCAACTCGTAGCTCTGCACCAGGGTGAAGCTGGGCGAGGGTACTTCCAGCCCGGGGTCGCCGGTGAGCGCCCGCAGGAAGGCGCGGGCGAAGGCGGTCTTGCCGGCGCCCAGCGGCCCCTGCAGCAGCAGGGCGTCGCCCGGCCGGGCCAGGGCGGCCAGCCGTGCCGCCAGCGCCTCGGTGGCGGCCAGGTCCGGAAGTTCCAGCGTCACGGATTCGGGCATCAGGGCTTGGCGGATCGCTCGCGACTTGGGTGCTGGGGACAAAGCCTCTATGACGCCGGCGGCCAGGAGTGTGAAGCGGGCATGACGGCGAGCGTCGAAACGGATGTGGTGATCATCGGGGCCGGCCCGGTCGGCCTTTTCGCGGTGTTCCAGTGCGGCATGCTGCGGATGAGCTGTGCCGTGGTGGATGCGCTGGACGCCATCGGCGGCCAGTGCACGGCGCTCTACCCGGAAAAGCCGATCTACGACATCCCGGCCTATCCCGCGATCGGCGCCGCGGAGCTGATCAGCCAGTTGCAGCAGCAGGCCGAGCCCTTCACGCCCTTCTACCTGCTCGGCCGCCGGGTGGAGAGCCTGACGCCCCTGGAAGGGGGCGGCTTCGTCCTGCGGACCTCAGCGGGGGATACGCTGCGGGCCAAGGCCGTCATCATCGCCGCCGGGGCCGGCGCCTTCGGGCCGAACCGCCCGCCCCTGGCCGGGCTGGCGGGCTACGAGGCGAGCGGCGCGGTGCGCTACCTGGTGGCGCGGCGGGAGGATTTCCGCGGCAAGCGCGTGGTCATCGCCGGCGGCGGCGATTCCGCGGTGGACTGGGCGCTCTCGCTCAAGCAGGTCGCGGCGAAGGTGACGGTGGTGCACCGCCGGCCGAAATTCCGCGCCGCACCGGAAACGGCGGCGCAGCTTGAAGCCGCGGCGGCGCGGGGCGAGGTGGAGATGGCCATCCCCTACCAGCTGCACGGGCTGGAAGGGGATGGCAGCCGGCTGACGGGCGTGACCCTGGCGACCCTGAAGGGCGAGCGGAAGACCGTTCCGGCCGACCACCTGCTGGCGTTCTTCGGCCTTTCCATGGAACTTGGCCCGATCGCGCATTGGGGGCTGGGGCTGGACCACCACCACATCACCGTGGCGCCCGCCACCTGCGAGACGAACATCCCCGGCGTCCACGCCATCGGCGACATCGCCACCTATCCGGGCAAGCTCAAGCTCATCCTGCAGGGCTTTTCCGAAGCGGCGATGGCGGCCCATGCCATCCACCCCCGCGTTTTCCCCGGCGAGGCGCTGCACTTCGAATACAGCACCAGCAAGGGCGTGCCGGGGGGGTGAGGCATGTGGGGTGAGGCAGGATGCGGGGCCGCCCTTCCTGAGCCCTGCGGCCGGTTCACGACCGCCGGCACCTAGGGTCCTTCACTGACCGGGCGGCTTCCATCCTGGCGGCACCGATTCAGACCTGCGGGCCTGGAGCATTTTCAAGCCGGGTGGAATCACCCGGCGACTCGGAAATTGCGACAAACAACAAGCTGGAATGGTTCCCGTGAGCGCGCACAAACGGAAAGCGCTCCAGCGGCCCTTCGGTCATCGGGGCCGCTCAGGCCGTCCCGCTGGACTTCGCCAGCAGCCCTTCCAGTCTCGTCCGGTCCTGGCCGGCGGCCTCGATCCGCAAGGTGACCCCGCCCTGATCGTGCAGGATCTCGGCGCAGCGGCGGTCGATCGGCCCCTCGCGCACCAGCGTCTCCAGCGCCAGCTTGGCGCTTTCCTGGTCGCGGAAGCGGCGGGTCAGGGCCATTGCGTCGTCCGGCCGGCGCGGCGTGCTGCCGGCCTTGTCCATCATCGTCTCGGCCGGCACCGCCCGGGCACCCTGGCTGGCGGTGGTCGCCGGCGGGTCGCTGGCCGGGAAGGTGTCCCGCACGGCCGCCTCCACATTGCGGTCCGGGGTCAGTTCAGGCCGTTCGTCAGGCCGGGGGGGAGGGGAGGATTTCGCCATTCTTCTGGTCCCTTGCTTGGGTCCCAGGCGAACGCCCTGCCGGGCGGCTGGTTCACCGGGCCGTTCCGCCCCCGGCAAAAAATGGCCCGCCACCGTGGGGAATGGCGGGCCAGTGGTGGTCACGATCGTCGGTGGTTGCGAGGAGTGTCGCAAACCGTGCGAAGGATTGCTTATCGGTAATTCGAAGTCAATCTCACATCAATCTCAGTCAACCCGCCAGCCTTTCCTCCCGCCACAGCGAAAGCTTCTCCTGCGCCGCCTTGTCGGAATAGGCGAACAGGGTGAGCGGCGTCCCGGCGCGCAGTTCCAGCGCATGCCAGCTCGGCACCACGAAGAGATCGCGTTCCTCCAGGGCCTGTTCCCGGCCCTCGATCCGCGCCGTGCCGCGGCCCTCGACGACGACGAAGACCGTGCCGTCCGTGCTGCGCCGCGGCTTCGTCTCGAAGCCCTGGGGCAGGTGGCGGACATGCGCGGCGATGGTCGGCATGACCGGGCCGGCATCGGCCGGGTTGATGAATTCCAGCGCATGGCCGAGATGCGGGTCCGGCCTGTCCACGGCTGCCACCGCCAGCAGGCTCTCCCGCCATTCCCGGTAGGGGTAGTGGAAGATGGGCTGCGCCGCCGGCCGGCGCTCCGCCACCGTGCCACGGAAGGGGCGCATGTTGCGGCCGTAGCGGTGGATGCTGTCGCCGGCCGGGATGCTCTCGCCCTGCGCCGGGGTGGCCAGGCGTTCGGCGAAGCTGGCGTCGTAGAAGCGCACCGTGGGGATATCGAGCCCGTCCAGCCAGATCATCGGCGTGTTCGTGGTGTTGCCGTGGTCGTGCCACTGCCAGTTCGGCGTCAGCACCAGGTCGAAGGGGCGCATGTAGCAGCGTTCCCCATCCACCGCGGTATAGGCGCCGTCGCCTTCCATGACGAAGCGCAGCGCGCATTGGGTGTGGCGGTGGCAGGGCGCGATTTCGCCGGGCAGGATCAGTTGCAGCCCGGCATAGAGGCTGGGCACGATGGCGGAGGTGCCGGGCAGGCCGGGATTCTCCAGGATCAGCACGCGGCGTTCCGCCTGCTCGGCGGAGATCAGGCCGCCGGCGCGCAGCAGGTAGTCGCGTGCCGGGCCGTATTGCCACAGATGTGGCCGCGCCGGGGAACGCGGCTGCGGCACCACCAGCTTCGCCAGCACCTCCCACAGCGGGTAGAGGCTGTGCGGGCGCATTTCCGCATACAGGCTTTCAAGTTGCGCCCGCCGGTCGTTGGGCCTTGCCGCCTCGCCCTCCATGACGCCTTCCTCCGTTGCCGCGCGCCATTATAGCAGCGGCCACCGATGGCGCCCCATCAATGGCCGCCTCGGTCGCCGGCCACCGCCCGCCACCCCGGCACGGATGGAACGCCCATGCCGCCGGGATCGCGGCGGTCCAGCCGCCCGAGCGGCTTCACCATGGCCGCGCAGGATGAAATCGCTTTGGCCTGTTGTGCTTTCGCAGTTTCCGAATCGCCGGGTGATCCTACCCGGCTTGGAAATGCCCTATTCCATCCGCACCCCGGTCGCCTCGACGATGGGCCGCCACTTCGCCTGCTCCGCGCGGACATAGTCGGCAACCTGTTCCGGCGACATCGGCGCCGCCGGCTCCACCCCGGCGGCACGCAATTCCGCCTGGAAGTCGGGCGCCGCCAGGGCGCGCATGGTCGCCGCATGCAGCGCCGCCACAAGCGGCGCCGGCGTGCCCCGCCGCACCGCAAGCAGGCTCCACAGCGCCGCCTCGAAGCCCTGAAGCCCCAGCGCCTCCTGCACCGTCGGCACCTCCGGCGCCAGCGGCGAACGCTGGAGCGAGGCGACGGCCAGCATCCGCACGCGGCCTTCCTGGTGGTGCGGCAGGCTGCTGACCACGGTGTCCACCACCGCGTCGATATTGCCGGCCAGCAGGTCGATCATCGCCGGGCCGTTGCCGCGATAGGGCACGTGCAGCATGTCCACCCCGCCCGCGGCGTGGCGCAGGTATTCGCCGGCCAGGTGAACATAGGTGCCGGCACCGGGCGAGCCGAAGCGCAACTGCCCCGGCCGCGCCCGCGCCTTTTCGATCAGCGCCGGCAGGCTTTCCGCCACGCCCGGCCGCGCCAGGAAGCAGACGGTATTGGCGCCGAGCAGCGCCACCTGGGTGAAGTCCGCCACCGGGTCGTATTGCGGCCGGCTGAAGACCAGCGGGTAGAGCGCATGGGTGGAGGCGCCGCCGAAGACCAGGGTGTAGCCATCCGGCCGGCTGCGCAGCACTTCCTGCATGCCGATGGCGCCGGCGGCGCCGGTG
>JAEWCI010000139.1 GCA_023390705.1 Pseudomonadota bacterium | reverse complement strand
GTGCGGCGCAGGCTTCCGCGCCGTGAGACCTGAACGCGGCCCGAAGGCCATGGCGGGGTGTGCCTGAGGGGCAGCCGAGCGGCCACCTCCCGCGAATCCGCTGGCCCCACGCAGGTCTCATGCGGCGATTTCCGGCAGCCCGCCGAGCTGGCAGGAGCCTGCCGGACCAGGCTTCTTCCGGCCTTCCGGCACCCATGGCAGCGGTCCGGGGCAGAGGGAGTCTCCCCCAGCCCTGCCGAAGCCCGGGCATCATGCTTTCCCGGCGCTGCCCACGCTGATAGGGTGCCGGCTTCATGACCCGGCTCGACCTCTACATCTTCCGGCAACTGGCCGGTGCGCTGCTGGCCGTGACGATCGGCCTAGCCGCGCTGGTCTGGCTGACCCAGTCGCTCCGCTTCATCGAATTGGTGCTGGATCGCGGCCTCTCCTTCCTGGTCTTCATAGAACTGACCGGCCTGCTGCTGCCCAGCTTCTTCGCCGTCATCCTGCCCATCACCACCTTCGTGGTGGCGCTCTTCGTCTATGTCCGCCTCTCCGTGGACCGGGAACTGGTGGTGATGCGCGCCGCCGGCCTCTCGCAATGGCGGCTGGCCCGGCCGGCGATCGGCATCGCGCTGATCTCCGTGGCGCTCTGCTACCTGCTCAACCTCTGGATCGTGCCGGCCAGCCAGACCGCCTTCCGCGCCTGGCAATTCGAAATCCGCAACCAGCTCGCCGCCATCCTGGTACAGGAAGGGGTGTTCAGCTCGGTCGGGCCGGATCTCACCGTCTATGCCCGGCGTCGGGACCCCGACGGCACGCTGCGCGGCATCCTGGTGCATGACGCGCGGGAACGCGGCGCGCCGGTGACCATCCTGGCGGAAGCCGGGCGCATCACCTCAACCGCCCAGGGGCCGCGGGTGGTGCTGGAGAATGGCGTGCGCCAGCAGGTTGAAAGGCTGCCCGCGCCGCCCGGCACGCCGCCGGAAGCGGCGCCGGTCGGCCGGCTCACCGTGCTGAGCTTCACCGAGAACAGCGTGGACCTGGCCCGCGCCGCGCGTGGCGAGGAGCAGCGCTACCGCAACATGCAGGAACGCTCCCTGGACGAGCTGCTTCACCCCGACCCGGCGGAGAACATCCCAGCCCGCGATATCCAGCGCTTCCGGGCGGAGGCGCATCAGCGCCTGGCCGGGCCGTTGAACGCCCTGAGCTTCGCCCTGGTCGCCATGGCCACCGCCCTGACCGGCGAGTTCCGCCGCCATGGCGGCGGGCTGCGGCTGTTCGCCGGCATCATGGTGATGGTGGTGATGCTGGCGCTGGGGCTGGTGGCCGGCAACCTGGCCACCAGGCACAACGCGCTGATCCCGCTGATCTGGCTGAACGCCATCCTGCCCGGGCTGGCGGCGGCATGGATGGTTTCCGGCGCGCCGGGCCTGCCGGCCGGCGCCTCGCTGGCCGGGCTGTGGCGCGGCCGAGCCGCGGCGCGGGGCGGTGCATGACCTTCGCCGCCACCCTCACCCTTTATGTCGGCCGCCGCTTCCTCTGGGCCTGCCTGGCGATGCTGGCCGGGCTGACCCTGCTGGTGGCCCTGTTCGATTTCATCGAACTGCTGCGCCGCGCCGCCACCAGGACGGAGGCGAATTTCGGCGTGGTGGCGGAAATCGCCGGCCTGCGCCTGCCCTTCGTGGCGCTGCAGATCATGCCCTTCGCCATCCTGCTGGGCGGCATCCTGGCCTTCTGGCGCCTGACCCGCTCCTCCGAACTCATCGTCGCCCGCGCCGCCGGCATTTCGGCCTGGGGCTTCCTCAGCGGCCCGGTGGTGGTGGCGCTGGCGGCCGGCATCCTCGCCATCACCGTCGTCTCGCCGCTCTCCTCCACCATGCTGGCGCGGGCGGAGCGGCTGGACGCCGTCTATCTCCGCTCCGGCACCGGCATCACGGCCCTGGCCGGCGGCCGGCTATGGCTGCGCCAGGCCGACCGGGGGTTGGAACCGCAGGGCGTGGCCATCCTCTCCGGCCGCCCCGTCGCCAACCGCGGGGTGAACGCCCTTGCGCAATTCGTCATGACCGATGTCAGCCTCTGGCGGCTTTCCGCCAATGACCGGCCGCTGGAGCGGATCGAGGCGCCGCGCGCCCGGCTGCTGCCCGGCCGCTGGATGCTGGAGGATGCCGTCACCTTCGGGGCCGACCGCAGCGCCGGGCCGCGCCAGAACCTCTCCTTTCCTACCGAGCTGACCCCGGACCGTATCGAGAACAGCTTCGCCACCCCCGATACGCTCAGCTTCTGGGCCCTGCCCGGCTTCATCGCGGTGCTGGAGAGCGCCGGCTTCTCCGCGGTGCGGCACCGGCTGCATTTCCAGTCCCTGCTCTCCCTGCCGGTGCTGGCCGCGGCCATGGCGCTGCTGGCGGCCGGCTTCTCCATGCGGCAATCGCGCCGCGGCGGGGTGGCGCAGATGATCGGCGCCGGCGTCGCCGCCGGCTTCGCGCTCTTCGTCGTGGACAAGATCACCAACGAATTCGGCGAGGCCGGCACCCTGCCGGTGGCGCTGGCGGCCTGGGCGCCGACCCTGGCCGGACTTCTGCTTGCCCTCACCCTGCTGCTGCATCTGGAGGACGGATGACACGGCCTTCCTCCCGCCGGGCGGCCCGGCCCATGTCGCGCCCCGTGCGCTTCCTGCCGCGCGCTTGGCGGATTGGCCTTGTATTGGGCACCGCCCTCGGCCTGGCGCCGCCGGCGGCGGCCCAGACCGGGCTGCAACCGGATTACGGCGCGGAGCTGCAGCAGCGGCAACGGCGCTCCGC
>JAEWCI010000163.1 GCA_023390705.1 Pseudomonadota bacterium | reverse complement strand
GCTCCGCTCCCGACACGGTCGCTCGGCCGCCGGGCGGGCCGCCGCGGTCCCTGGCCATGCCGCATCACGGGCTCCCATTCGGGCGCCCGGCCGGCGCCGGGGCGTGGTCCACGGGCCGGAACGGGGGCGGGACGGCATCACCCCTGGGTTGCCGCCGCCCCCGGCGATCCGTCGGGGCATGGCTACCTTCCGGGCGGACGCTTCAATATTGCGCCTCTCCACCCTAGTTTGCGGGCGTGACCAGCACCCCTTCCACCCCCGCCGCCGTCGCGGCGCCCCGGCCAGCCGCCAACCTGCACCGCTTCGCCAATCCCGGGCGGTTCCTGCGGCTGTCCGGCCGCATCCTGCCCTGGCTGAGCGGCGCGGCGCTGGCGGTGCTCGCCATTGGCATCGCCTGGGCCCTGGCCTTCTCGCCGCCGGACTGGCAACAGGGCGAGACGGTGCGCATCCTCTACATCCATGTGCCGATGGCCTGGCTGGCGATGGGCGGCTATGCCGGGCTGGCCCTGGGCTCGATGCTCGGCCTGGTCTGGCGGCACCCGCTGGCCGACCTCGCCTGCCGGGAACTTTCGCCGGTCGGCGCGGCGGTGACGGCGATGTGCCTGGCCACGGGCAGCCTGTGGGGCAAGCCGATGTGGGGGACGTGGTGGGTCTGGGATGCCAGGCTGACCAGCGTGCTGGTGCTGTTCTTCCTCTGGCTCGGCCATGCCGCCCTGACCCGCGCCTTCGACGACCCGGAGCGCGGGGCGCGGATGGGCGCCATCCTCGCCCTGGTGGGGGCGGTGAACCTGCCGGTGGTGAAATTCTCGGTTGACTGGTGGAACACGCTGCACCAGCCGGCGAGCTTGACCCGCCTCAATGCGCCGGGGCTGCATGTGGATATCCTTTATCCATTGCTGGTCTGTGCGCTGGGCTTCACCCTGGCCTTCGCGGCGGTGGTGCTGGCCCGGGTGCGGGCGGCGGTGATGGAAAGGCGCATCCGCGCCCTCCAATTGGCGGCGGCAAGGCGCGCGGAGGCGCCGGCGGAATGAGTTTGCACTGGATGCATGTGACCGCCAGCTATGTGCTGGTGCTGGGCGGCTTCCTGGCGCTCGGCCTGGGCGCGATGGCGCGCCACCGGGCGACGAAGCGGCAATTGGCCATCCTGGACCCCCGCGCCCGCCGGGCCGGAACGGAGCGCTGAGCCGCCATGACCCGCAAGCGTCGCCGCCTCTATCTGCTGCTGCTCTGCGCCCTGGGCCTGGGCAGTGCCACCGCCCTGACCCTCACGGCCTTCCAGGACAACCTGGTGTTCTTCCGCTCCCCCAGCGATATCGCGCGCGAGGCGCCGGCGCCGGACCGCGCCTTCCGGCTCGGTGGGCTGGTGGAGACCGGCAGCGTGGAGCGTGACATGCTGGAAGGCCGCCCGGTCGCCCGCTTCCGCGTGACGGACGGCGCCACCACCATCCCCGTCACCTATGGCGGCGTGCTGCCCGACCTGTTCCGCGAGGGCCAGGGCGTGGTGACGCTCGGCCGGCTGGGGCGCGACGGCGTCTTCCAGGCCAGCGAGGTGCTGGCCCGCCACGACGAAACCTACATGCCGCCCGAGGTCGCCGACGCGCTGAAGCGCAGCGGCCACTGGAACCCGGCGGAGGGCGCGGCGCCGCCGGCCTCCACCTGGAACACCATGCAGCCGAACCGCCCACAGGGCCGCAGCGGCGGATGATCCCCGAACTCGGTCATTACGCCCTGGCCCTGGCACTGGCGCTTTCGCTGGTCCAGGCGAGCTTCGGATTGTGGGGCGCGGCGCGGCGGGATGCGCGGGTGATGGCCGCCACGGCGCCACTCGCAGCCGGCGTGCTGCTGGCCGTCGCCGCTTCCTTCGGCTGCCTGATGTGGAGCTTCTGGGTCAACGACACCACGGTTTCCAACGTCGTCGCCAACAGCCATTCGGCCAAGCCCTGGCTCTACAAGCTGACCGGCACCTGGGGAAACCATGAGGGCTCGATGCTCCTCTGGGTGCTGATCCTGGCGCTCTGCGGGGGGGCGGTGGCCGGCTTCGGGCGGGAATTGCCCACCGCGTTGCGCGCCCGGGTGCTGGCAGTGCTGGCGCTGGTGGCGGTGGGGTTCCTGGCCTTCATCCTGGCCACCTCCAACCCCTTCAGCCGGGTCTGGCCGCCGCCGGTGGATGGCAACGGGCTGAACCCGGTGCTGCAGGACCCCGGCCTCGCCTTCCACCCGCCGCTGCTCTACCTCGGCTATGTCGGTTTCGCCGTCACCTTCGCCTTCGCCGTCGCGGCGCTGATCGAAGGCCGGGTGGATGCCGCCTGGGGGCGCTGGGTACGGCCCTGGGCGCTGGCCGCCTGGGCCTTCCTGACGCTCGGCATCGCGCTCGGCTCCTGGTGGGCCTATTACGAGCTGGGCTGGGGCGGCTACTGGTTCTGGGACCCGGTGGAGAACGCCTCCCTCCTCCCCTGGCTGGCCGGCTGCGCCCTGCTGCACAGCGCCATCGTGGTGGAGAAGCGGGAGGCGTTGAAGACCTGGACGGTCTTCCTGGCGCTGCTGGCCTTCGCGCTTTCCCTGCTCGGCACCTTCCTGGTGCGCTCCGGCGTGCTGAACAGCGTGCACGCCTTCGCCAGCGATCCCGGCCGCGGCGTCTTCATCCTGGCCCTGCTGATGCTCTATGTCGGCGGCGCCTTCGCGCTCTTCGCCTGGCGGGCGGCGGCGATGGCGCCGACCGGCATCTTCGCGCCGCTGTCGCGGGAAGGCGCGCTGGTGCTGAACAACCTGCTGCTGTGCTCGATCGCCGCGGTGGTGCTGGTCGGCACGCTCTACCCGATGTTCGCGGACCTGATCCTGGGGCAGAAGATCTCGGTCGGACCGCCTTTCTTCAACAGCGCCACCCTGCCGCTGGCGGCGCCGCTGATCGGCGCAATGTCGCTCGGCCCGATGCTGGCCTGGAAGCGGGCAAGGCTGGCCCCGGCGCTGCTGCGGCTGTGGTGGGCGGCGCTGGCGGCGCTGGGTGCCTTCCTGCTCTGCCTGGCGGTGGAAGGCTGGCGGATCGGCCCGGCCCTGGGCTTCGCCGCCGCCCTCTGGCTGATCGCCGGGGCCAAGGCCGACATCGCCGACCGCATCGGGCTGTTCCGCCGCCCCAAGGCCGCCTTCGCCCGCGCCCTTGGCCTGCCGCGAGCGGCCTGGGGCGGGGCCATCGCCCATGCCGGGCTGGGCGTGACCATCCTCGGCCTTGCCGGCATGGGGCTGGCGGAGGACCGGCTGGCCCTGCTGAAGCCAGGCGAGTCCGTGAGCCTCGCCGGCTACGAATACCGGCTGGAAGGCGAGGTGCGGTCCGTGCCCGGCCCGAATTTCACCGCCCGCCGCGCCACCATCCGCGTCACCCGGGATGGCGCGACGGTGACCGTGCTGGAGCCTGAGAAGCGCAGCTTCCCGGTCGGCCGGATGAACACCACGGAGGCCGCCATCCACACCACCTGGCTCGCCGACCTCTACGCGGTGCTGGGCGATGAGCGGGAGGGTGCAGCGGTGCTGCGCATCCACCACAACCCGCTGGCACCCTGGATCTGGCTGGGCGCCGCCATCATGGCGCTGGGCAGCGGGCTTTCGCTGAGCGACCGCCGCACCCGCGTGGCGGCGCCGGCGCCCAAACCCGTGACGGTGCAGGCATGAGCGAAACGGTCCCCGAACCCGTCACCAACCATGCCCCCAACCCTTGGCGGCGCCGCCTCCTGCTCGGCGCGCCGCTGGTGCTGGCCGCCGGCGCCGGGCTCGGCTTCTGGGCCATGCTGCGTGGGCTCGGCAGCGGCAGCTACGACCCGCGCGGGGTGCCCTCCGCCCTGCTTGGCAAGGCGCCGCCCGATTTCACCCTGCCCCCGGTCCCGGAATCGGGCCTGCCCGGCTTCGGCGCGGCCGAGCTGCGCGGGCTGGAACGGCCGGTGCTGGTGAATTTCTTCGCAAGCTGGTGCATGCCCTGCGTCATCGAACATCCGCAATTGGTGCGGCTGCAGCGCCAGGGCGTGCCGCTCTACGGCATTGCCTACAAGGACAAGCCGGCCGATGCGCTGGGCTTCCTGCGCCGCCACGGCAACCCCTATACGAAGCTGGCGCAGGATGAGCCCGGCCGGGTGGCGATAGACTGGGGCCTCTACGGCGTGCCCGAAACCTATCTGATCGACAAGGAAGGGCTGATCCGCTGGCGCTGGGCCGGGCCGATCACCGAGGACACGCTGCGCGCCGAACTCGGGCCGCTGCTGCGGCGCTACGCCTGATGCCGCGGCCCTGGCTTCCGGTTGGACAGGCGATCCGGCAGGCCCTGCGGGCCTTGCCGCTGCTGCTCGCCCTGGCCGGCCCGGCCTGGGCGGTGGGCGACCCGGCCGAGCAATTGCCCAACCCGGCGCAGGAACAGCGCGCCCGCGCCATCGGGCGGGAGCTGCGCTGCCTGGTCTGCCAGAACCAGTCCATCGAGGATTCTGATGCCGAACTGGCCCGCGACCTGCGCCGCATCGTGCGCGAACAGGTGGCGGCCGGCCGCAGCGACGAGCAGGTGATGGAGTTCCTGCACGCCCGCTACGGCGATTTCGTGCTGCTGCGCCCGCCCTTCTCCGCCGCCACGGCGCTGCTCTGGGCGATGCCGGCGGTGGCGCTGCTGGGCGGCCTCGGCCTCATCCTGGCCATGCGCCGCCGCAGCCGCGCCGCCGAAATTCCCGCATTAAGCGCCGAGGAACGGGCGCGCCTGGCAAAGCTGGAAAATTCCGAACCGTGATCTGGTTGCTGATCGGCCTGTTGACCCTGGCCGCGCTGGCGCCGCTGGGCTTCTCCCTGCTGAGGCCCACCGCCGCGCGCGGCCGGCGGGAAGCCGACCTCGCCCTCTACCAGGCCCAGCGCGCCGAGCTGGAC
>JAEWCI010000039.1 GCA_023390705.1 Pseudomonadota bacterium | reverse complement strand
AGGCTGATCGCTGCCCCCGCCCCGCCGCCGCTGCCCGAGGCCATGGCGCCGCGCCGGGCCATCGCCGGACGCCCCATCCAGCCGGTTGACGCGGCCCTGCTGGAAGCGGGCCCGCACGGCCCGCTGCCGCGCATCGGCGCCGATGGCCGCACCCCCATGCGCGCCTATGCCCGCGCCTTCGATCCCCAGGACCAGCGCCCCAGGGTCGGGCTGGTGGTGGGCGGGCTGGGGCTGAACGCCGCCCTGACCGAGGAAGCGATCCGCCGCCTGCCCGCCGCGATCGGCCTGGCGCTCAGCCCCTATGCCCCGCATCCCGGCCTGCTGCTGGACCAGGCCCGCACCCGCGGCATGGAGACCCTGGTGGCGCTGCCGCTGGAACCCGCCTCGGCCCGCGACCGGCTGGACAATGCCGGCACCCGCGCCCTGCTCACCGGCCTTTCCCTGGCCGAGAACGAGGACCGGCTTTCCTGGGCGCTCTCCCGCTTCGCCGGCTATGTCGGCGCCATCGGCGCGCTCGGCCCGATGCGCGGGGAGCGCTTCGCCGCGATGAGCGAGCGCATCGGCCCGGTGCAGGAAGTGCTCCACCGCCGCGGCCTGCTCTATCTGGACCCGCGCCCCGGCGCCGCGCCGCCGCGGCTCGTCACCGGCCGCAGCATCGACTTGGTGGTGGACGAACCCGCGCTCCGCGGCGAGATCGAGCGCAAGCTGGCGCGGCTGGAACAACTGGCGCGGGAGCGGGGCAGCGCGCTGGGCTATGCCGGCGGCCTTTCCCCGGTGCTGATCGAAAGGCTCGTCGCCTGGGGCGGGGATGCCGCCGGCGGCGGGCTGGAACGCCGCGGCCTGGTGCTGGCGCCCGTCACCACGCTGGTCCATGCCCCCGGCCCCGTTGGTGCCGAGGCCACGCCCCCCGCCTTCCGCCGGAATCCCTGAGCCATGTCCAGCCTGCCCTACCGCGACAATGTCGGCGCCGTGCTGTTCAACCCCGCCGGCCTGGTGCTGGTGGCCCGCCGCGCGGACCTGCCGAATGCGGAAGGCGCGGCCGGCGGCTGGCAGCTTCCCCAGGGCGGCATGGACCCGGGCGAGGACCCGCGCGTGGCGGTGTTCCGCGAGCTGGAGGAGGAGATCGGCACCGCCCGCGCCGAAATCCTGGCCGAACACCCGGAATGGCTGAGCTACGACCTGCCGGCGGCGCTGGTCGGCAAGGCGCTGGGCGGGAAGTATCGCGGCCAGCGGCAGCGCTGGTTCGCCCTGCGCTTCCTGGGGACGGATGCGGATATCCGCCTGGACCTGGACCCGCACCCGGAATTCGATGCCTGGCGCTGGGCGCGGCTGGCGGAATTGCCGGCCCTGGCGGTGGGCTTCAAGCGGCCGATCTATGAGGTGCTGGCGCGCGATTTTGCCTGCTTCGCAGCGCCGGCGCTGGGATAAAGTCACGGATAAATTTCCGGCAGCGGAAATTTCCGCGCAGGCGGCCTTCCAGGCCGGTCTGCGCGCGATCCGACTTTACGTATTTAGGATTTTATGCCTTTATCACCCCTTTGGCAGCAGAGGTCATGGCATGATCCTCAAACTCTCCTCCCAGGGCCAATTGACTCTTTCGCAGAAGCTGCGGCGGCAACTGGGCAATCCCCGGTTCTTCGAGGCGCGGCTGCGCGGCAACACGCTGATCCTGGAACCCGTCATCAAGCTGACCACGGAGGAGGCGGAACGCGAATTCGGCCCGCACGGCATCACCAAGGAAGTGCTGATGGAGGCGCTGCGAATCGTGGACCGCAAGCGGGCGGCGAAGGGCGAGGAGCCGGCCTGACGATATTCCTATAGCCGTTCGCGCCAGCCATATCAAGCCCGCAACCAGTACGGCAGGTGGTTGCGGAACGCTCCTGCCCCGGTCCAACCTGGGCGCGATGACGCCAACGGAATTCATCGCGAAATGGCGCGCCGCCGAGCTGAAGGAAAGGTCGGCGGCGCAATCACATTTCAACGACCTCTGCCGCCTGCTGGGGTGGAGGATCCCGTTACCGCCGACCCCAAGGGGGAGTTCTTCTGCTTCGAACGCGGCGCCAGCAAGGCCACCGGCGGGGAAGGCTGGGCGGATGTGTGGAAGCGCGGCTGCTTCGGCTGGGAATACAAGGGCCGCAAGGCGGACCTGAACGCCGCGCTGAAGCAATTGCTGCTCTATGCCGGCGCGCTGGGCAACCCGCCGCTGCTGATCACCTGCGACCTCGACCGCATCCTCATCCGCACCAATTTCCAGAACTACGTCGCCGAGACGCATACCATCCTGCTGGACGACCTGGCGGATGCCGGCAAGCGCGCCCTGCTGCGCCGCTGCTTCGAGGACCCGGAGAGCCTCCGCCCCGACCGCACCCGCACCGATGCCACCAAGGAAGCGGCGGAAGCCTTCGCGCAACTGGCCGGGGCGCTGGCCGCCCGCGGCATCCCGCCGCGGGAGGTGGCGCGCTTCACCGACCGCATGGTGTTCTGCCTCTTCGCCGATGATGTCGGCCTGCTGCCCAAGGGGCTGCTGGACGACATGCTGAAGGCGGCCGAAAGCGCGCCGGCGCAATTCCCGCAATTCTGCGGGGAGCTGTTTGGCGCCATGGCGCGGCAGGGCGGCGGCATCGTCGCCTTCCGCCAGGTGGAGTGGTTCAATGGCGGGCTGTTCGACGCGCCGGAACCGCCGCCGGCGCTGAACCGCGATGAGATCAGGGCGCTGCGGCGCACCGCGGCGATGGACTGGTCGCACATAGACCCCGCCATCTTCGGCACGCTGTTCGAGCATTTCCTCAACCCGGAAAAGCGCGGGCAGATCGGCGCCTTCTACACCGACCCGGCGCAGATCATGCAGATCCTCCGCCCGGTGGTGCTGGAACCGCTGGAGATGGAATGGGCGGCGGTGAAGGCGGAGATCGCCGCGGCGAAGCAGACCCCGCGCGGCCAAAGGGCGGCGCGGGAGAGGCTGGCGGCCTTCTTCGAAAGGCTGAAGGCGTTGCGCGTGCTGGACCCCGCCTGCGGCTCCGGCAACTTCCTCTACCTGGCCTTGCAGGGGCTGAAGGACCTGGAGAAGCGCGCGATGGTGGAGGCCGAGGCGCTGGGCCTGCCGCGCGGGCTGGCGCTGGGCGTGGGGCCGGAAAACGTGCTGGGGCTGGAGCGCGACGAATACGCGGCGGAGCTGGCGCGGCTGGTGGTGTGGATCGGCGAGATCCAGTGGATGCGCCGCAACGGCTTCGCCGAGGGCCGCAACCCCATCCTGCGCAACCTGGACGGCATCGCCTGCCGCGACGCGCTGCTGAACGAGGATGGCAGCGAGGCCGCGTGGCCGGGGGCGGAATGCATCGTCGGCAACCCGCCCTTTTTGGGTGACCGCATGATGAATCGTGGACTTGGCAAGGAATACGTGGACCAGTTGCGCCAAACCTATGTTGAGCGCGTACCAGGTAGTGCGGATCTTGTATGCTATTGGTTTGAAAAATCCCGAGCGCAAGTAGCCAACGGGGGCGCCAAACGAGTCGGGCTAGTGGCCACAAACTCTATCCGGGGTGGCGCAAACCGCCGAGTGTTGGATCGAGTTTTGGCGACGCCGGGTCAAGCCATCTTCGAAGCCTGGGCCGACGAAGACTGGATCAGCGATGGTGCGGCGGTGCGTGTCTCTCTTATCTGCTTCGGCTTGTCGCCTTCCGGTACGCGGCGGTTGGGTGGGCGAGAGGTGCAGGTAATTAATGCTGACCTCACCGGTGCCGGGCTGGACCTGACCAGGGCTCGGCCTTTATCCGAGAATGCCAATATCGCTTTTAACGGAGTCCAGAGAACCGGTCCCTTCGATATTCCTGGCAGTATGGCTCGTTCCTTCCTAATGGCCCCTCTGAACCCGAACGGGCGGCCAAATAGCGACGTAGTGCGGCCGTGGTGGAACGGTCTCGACGTAACGCGTCGTGATCGAGACTACTGGATTATTGACTTTGGCGTTGACCGGTCCGAAGCCGACTCGGCGCTGTACGAGGCACCATTTGAGTACATCCTCAAGACGGTGAAACCCGTTCGGGATACAAACCCGCATGAGCCCCTCCGCCGCCTCTGGTGGCGGCTGTGGCGAGCACGAGGCGAAATGCGCCGTGCGCTCGCCCCTCTCCAGCGGTTCATGGTGACTCCTGAAGTCGCGAAACACCGCATTTTCGTATGGGCGCCCATTTTCCTCTGCCCCGACATAAAGCTTACGGCTGTCGCGCGCGAAGACGATACCAGCTTCGGCATCCTGCATAGCCGTTTCCATGAGGCATGGGCATTGCGCCTTGGCACTTGGCATGGCGTGGGCAATGATCCGCGCTACACCCCCACCACCACCTTCGAAACCTTCCCCTTCCCGGACGGCCTCACCCCCAACCTGCCCGCCGCCGCCTATGCCGAAGACCCCCGCGCCATCGCCATTGCCGATGCCGCGCGCCGGCTGAACCAATTGCGGGAGAACTGGCTGAACCCGCCGGACCTCATCCGGCGGGAGCCGGAAGTGGTGCCCGGCTTCCCGGAAAGGCTGCTGCCGAAGGATGATGCGGCGGCGAAACTCCTGGCGAAGCGCACCCTCACCGCGCTCTACAACGAAAGGCCCCGCTGGCTGGCGGATGCCCATGCCGCGCTGGATGCCGCGGTCGCGAGCGCCTATGGCTGGCCCGCCGACCTGCCGGAGGATGAGGCCCTGGCCCGGCTGCTCGCCCTCAACCTGGCCCGCGCCGCTTCCCCTTGACCCCCTGGCCCTCCCCGGCCTTCAATCCATGCCGGGAACAGGAATGTCCAGGAGCGGGTGATGCACGACATCGTCATACGTGGCGGCACCATCATCGATGGCACAGGCAGGCCGGGCTTCGCCGGCGACCTCGCCATTGATGGGGACCGCATCGTCCAGGTCGGCGGCAAGGCCGGGCCGGGCAGGCGGGAAATCAAGGCGGAAGGCCATATCGTCACCCCGGGCTGGGTGGACGCGCACACCCACTATGACGGCCAGGCCACCTGGGATCCCATCCTGGCGCCGTCCTCCTGGCATGGCGTCACCACCATCCTGTTCGGCAATTGCGGCGTCGGCTTCGCGCCGGTCCGCCGCAGGGACCACAGCGAACTCATCGGCCTGATGGAATCCATCGAGGAGATTCCCGGCGTCGCCCTGGCCGAAGGGCTGAAGTGGAACTGGGAAAGCTTCCCGGAATACCTGGATGCGCTGGACCAGCTGCCGCGCACCATCGACATCGCCGCGCAGATCCCGCACCACCCGCTGCGCGTCTATGTCATGGGCGAACGGGCCATCAACCTCGAAGCCGCGACCGGCGAGGATATCGAGGCGATGCACCGGCTGACGCTGGAAGGCATGAAGGCCGGCGCCTTCGGCTTCACCACCAGCCGCACCAACAGCCACAAGACGCCGACCGGCGGCATGGTGCCCAGCCGCTATTCGGAAGTGGATGAGCTTGTCGGCATCGGCCGGGCCCTGGGCAAGGTGGGCTACGGCGCCTTCGGCATGAACAGCGACTTCGACCTGGAGCCGGCCGAGCTGGAATGGATGACGCAGCTCGGCAAGGAAACCGGGCGCCCGGTCTGGTTCCTGCTGACCGACAGGCCGACCGATGCCGAACGCTGGAAGCGGCTGATGGAAGGCGTGCACGCCGCCCGCGCCCAGGGCGCGATGGTGACGGCGCAGGTGCCCGGCCGCCCGGTGGGCGTGCTGCTCGGCGCCGATACCGCGCTCAATCCCTTCTCCATCCGGCCGAGCTACCAGGCGCTGCTGAAGCTGCCCGTGGCGGAACGCATCCAGCGCATGCGGGACCCGGCGGTGCGGGCGCAGATCCTGGCCGAAGCGCCTTCCGAGGAATTGCTGCAGCGGCTTTCGCAGTTCCGCCAGCACATCACCCGCCGCTGGCACCGCATGTTCAAGCTGGGCGACCCGCCGGACTACGAGCCGCCGGAAAGCGAGAGCATCGCCGCCATCGCCGCGCGCGAAGGCCGCACGCCGGACGAGGTGGCGTACGACTACCTGGCCGAGGACCCGGCGCATTTCCTGTTCTTCCCCGTCACCGGCTACAATGTGGACAACCACGACGTCGTCCACGCCATGCTGACGGATGAGGCGACGGTGCTGGGCCTGGGCGATGGCGGGGCGCATTGCTCCTCCATCCTCGATGCCGGCGTGCCGAGCTGGATGCTGACCCACTGGGCGCGCGACCGCCACCGCGGCCCGCGCCTGCCGCTGGAATTCGTGGTGAAGCGCCAGACCAGCGAGACGGCGCAGTTCTTCGGCTTCCACGACCGCGGCGTGCTGGCGCCGGGCAAGAAGGCCGATGTGAACGTCATCGACTACGAAGGCATGCGCCTGCACAAGCCGGAGGTCTGGTACGACCTGCCGGCCGGCGGCCGCCGCCTGGTGCAGCGGGTGGAAGGCTACAAGGCCACCCTGGTTTCCGGCGTGCCGGTCTTCGAGCAGGGCGAGCATACCGGCGCGCTGCCCGGCAAGCTGGTGCGCGCCGGGCGCTGAACCGCGCGGCGGCGCGGTGCCGCCGAAGCGTCTGTCGCCAGGGCGGCTTCACCGTTTCCATTCCCGGGGACGGTGAAACCGCCCCGGCGCGGATTGGCCTTCGGAACCGGATGCCAGTCCGCCGCGGGTCATTGTCTGTCGAGCAGATTCAGGCTCCGGGGCGTTCACGCCCGTCCGCGACCGGCCCCAGCCTTCGTTTCCGGCGCATCCTCCAGGCCGGTTGGACGCAGGCGTTCGGCCGGACACCTCGGCTGAGGATGCGCTGGCGGCCGGCGCGGCCGCCAGCGATGGCGCGTTACAGCAGCCAGCTATCGCCCAGGTAGCCGGACTGCGCGAAGGCGGTGTCGCTGGCCTGCTCCGGCAGGGCAGGCGGCCCCGGGTTACGCCCGGAAGGGCCCTCATCCACCAGCGCCGATGGCAGCGGATCGGCCACCAGATCGGCTGCGGCCGCGGCCTTCTTCGCGGCGGAGGGGAGAATGCCGGCCTCGACCTGACCCAGCATCAGGTCCAGCCCTGGGTCGGTCCCGGCGATGGCCGCCGCCTTGGCGCCCCCCTTGCCGGGCGGCGATTCCACGGCGGCGGTGGCGGGAAGGAGCAGTGCCTCGGCCCCGGCCGGTGCCAGGGCAGGCGGTTGCAGGTCATCGGCCGTTGCCGGCTGAACCGGGCCGACCATGGCTTCGGCCACCGGCTGCGCCTTCTGCGCCGCGTTTTCCAGCGCCGGTGCGGCGGCGTTGTCGGCGCCGTTGCTGCCGAGCAAGCCCTTCGCCGTATCGGCCACCACCGGCACCACGGCGGGAAGGTCGGCCAGCACCGGCGGCGCATTGCCGGCGGGCGGGCTGACCACGGCTTCGGCCACCGGCTGTGCCTTCTGCGCCGCGTTTTCCAGCGCCGGTGCGGCGGCGTTGTCGGCGCCGTTGCTGCCGAGCAGCCCCTTCACCGTATCGGCCGCCGCTGGCACGGGCAGTTTGTCGGCATTGGCGGTGGCCGGATAGGGCTTCACCAGGTCGTTCTGCATGGCCGAGGCATCACTGGCCGACAGGACGAATACCGGCGCGGCGTCCTTCGCCAGGCTGCCGGGCAGCTCGCCGGCAGCCGGCGGCGTTTCGCGGGTGACGGCCAGGCCGGGCTTCTCGGCCGCTACCGGCATCGTCTCGCGGGTCACGGCATCCGTCGCCGCGGCAGCCTTGGTGGCCGGCGCCGCGGGGCCATTGCCCTCGGTGGGCGCTACCACCGCCCGCTCCTCGGCCGATTTGGCCATGCCGGTCACGTCGCGGGCGGCGGCCGGCCGGAGGGCGGCTTCGGCGCCGGGCGAGGCCGCTGTTTCAATGGCTGGCTTGCCGGGCGTCCAGGTGGCGAGGTCCGGCACCGCGCCCTGGGCGACGAGGCCCTCGGGCAGCGGCGCCACGGCCTTCTGCCCAGCCGCCGATACGAGGACCGGTCCGGCCTCACCGGCCATGCCACCCGCCGCCTTCGCGGCTCCCTCGCTGTCCGGCAGATAGAAGGGCTTTGCCGCGGCGAAGTCCGGCCCTGCCCAGATCTCTCCCACATCCATAGTCAGGGGCGCGATGTCGCTTTCCGCCACGGCCAGTGCCGGCACCGCGTCCTGGCCGGCCCTGGCCAGGGCGTCGCCGCCCCAGCCCGCGGCCTGCTCGTCCTGCGGCATGCCGTCCCGGCCGGACCAGCCGATCAGGCCCAGATTCAGCGTGACCAGGGCGGCAATGAGGTAGAAGTCCCGCTCGGTCAGCCAGGGCCGCCGCCATTCGCGCGGCTCGCGCCAGGCCTCGGGCACGAAGACCGGTTCCTGCTCATCCCCGGAAAGCCGCCCGTGCATGCCGCTCATCATCCGCCCCCTTTGGCCCGTAGCGCCGTCGCATTTCGCCGAGGCGTTAACGGCGGCAGGAGTGGGGTTGTTCGCGGGCGCCGCGAAAGGTGATCGGTGGTAGAGGAACCGGCGTCCCACCGGGATGGCACCGCATTCCGCCGGGCCAGGAAGCCGGCGCCGGTCAGCGTTACATGGGTGCGGAAGGACGCCGCCTTCCGCGCTTCCTCGCTGGAGGCCGAAGGGCCTCAACGCAGCCGGAGCGGTTGCAACCTGGCCGTGGACGGCGAAACCGCCCTGGCTTGCTGCCTTCCGCATTTCCCGCGCCGCCGGGTGACACCACCCGGCCTGGAAATGCTCCTGCGCATTGCCAGCGGAGGTGTCCGGCCGAACGCATGCGTTCAACCGGCGTGGAAAATGCGCAGAAGCAAAGGCTGGAGCATGTTCACCGCGCACAGGCACGGTGAACATGCTCCGGCGGTCCTGCCTATTCCAGCCGCACGCCGATCCGGCGGATCAGCGCGCCGTATTTCTCCGCGTCGCGCCGCAGCAGCGCCGCCGCGTCCGCGCTGGTGCCGCCGCCCGGGATGAAGCCGGCGGCGCGCACCCGCGGGCCCAGCACCGGGTCCGCCAGCGCCTTGCCCACCGCCTGGACCAGGCGCTGCTTGATCGGCTCCGGCAGGCCGGGCGGGCCCATGAGCATGTACCACACCGCCGCGTCGAAGCCGGGGAAGCCGCTTTCCGCCACGGTCGGCGTATCGGGCAGCCATTCCACCCGCTGAGGCAGGGTCACGGCCAGCGCCTTCACCCGGCCATCGCGGATATGCGGGAGATAGGTGGGGAAGGTGTCGATCGCGAGGTCGATGCGGCCGGCGAGGATCTCGTTCACCGCCTGGCCGGTGCCGCGGAAGGGCACATGGGTCATGCGCACCCCGGCCTCGGCCGAAAGCAGTTCCGCCGCCAGGTGCTGCTGGGTGGCGACGCCGGAGGAGGAGTAGTTCAGCTCCCCGGGCTTCGCCCGCGCCATGTCCAGCAGCTCCTTCAGGTTCTTCGCCGGAGAGCTGGCCGGCACCACCGCCACCAGCGGCACCGTGGCGCAGAGCACGATCGGCGTCTGGTCCTTGTGGATGTCGAAGGGCGGCGGGTTCATCACCGGCGGCACCACGGCCGAGGCGCTGACCGTGGTCATGAACAGGGTGTAGCCATCCGGCGCGGCGCGGCTGCCGGCCAGGGCGGCGATGGTGCCGGAAGCGCCCGGCCGGTTCTCCACCGCGATGGGCTGGCCGAGATCGGCCTGCAATGCCGGTTGCAGCAGGCGGGAGATGATGTCCGTGCCGCCGCCGGGCGCGAAGCCGACCAGCATGGTGA
>JAEWCI010000137.1 GCA_023390705.1 Pseudomonadota bacterium | reverse complement strand
GACCTGCCCGGCGCGGTGGCCCATGCGGCCGACCTCCGCGAGGCCGGCGCGGCGGATGCGGCGGTGGCGAAGGCGGTTGCCGAATTCGGCCGGCTGGACCTGCTGGTGAACAGCGCCGGCGCCACCCAGCGCGGCGATTTCCTGGCGCTGGACGATGCCGCCTGGGCGGACAGCTATGCCGGCAAGCTCTTCGCCGCGGTGCGGCTGACCCGCGCCGCCTGGCCGCACCTGCAGGCGGCGCGGGGCCGCGTGGTGCACATCGCCGGGGTGGGCGGCAGGGTGGCCAGCGCGGACTTCACCATCGGTGGCTCGGTCAACGCCGCGCTGATGAATTTCACCAAGGCGCTGGCCGATCGCGGCGTGCAGGACGGAGTACGGGTGAACTGCATCAATCCCGGCAGCATCCGCACCGACCGGCTCACCGGCCGCATCGCCACCGTGATGCGGGACAAGGGGCTGGACGAGGAAGCGGCGGCCGCCCTGCTGGCGCGCTCCACCGGCGTCTCCCGCTTCGGCGAGGCCGAGGAGATCGCCGGGGTGGTCGCCTTCCTCGCCAGCGGCCAGGCGGGCTACATCCAGGGCGCCATACTGGATGTGGATGGCGGATGGACCCGCGCGGTCTGAAGGAAGGGAACGGGACATGACCACAGCCTCCCAGGAACTGGCCCGCTGGGTCGCCGGCCTGCGCTACGAGGATCTGCCGGAGGACGTCATCGAGGCCAGCCGGCTGCGCGTGCTGGACGTGATCGGCCTCGCCATGGCCGGCGCCGAGACCACCTTCGGCAGGTCGGTTCGCCACGCAGCGGCGCGGATGGGCGCGGGCAGGGCGCATGTCGCCGGCACCGGGGAGAGGCTGGCCGCTTCCGCCGCCGCCTTTGCCAATGGTTCGCTCAGCCAGGCGCTGGAATATGACGACACGCACAATGAAAGCGTGGTGCACATGTCCAGCCCCTCGGCCGCCGCCGCGCTGGCGCTGGCAGAGGAGCACGGGCTTTCGGGTCGGGACGTCATCCTTGGCGTTGCCATCGGCAACGAGATCGCCTGCCGGGTCGGCTGCATCGTCACCGGACGCTTCCACAAATTGGGCTTCCATCCCACGGGGCTGTTCTCGCCTTTCGGCATCGCCTATGCCGCCGGGCGCATGCTGGGCAACAGCGCGGAGCAGCACGCCAATGCCGCCGGCATCGTCGGCAGCTTCGCCGCCGGGCTGCTGGAATGCTGGGTGGACGGCACCGCCAGCAAATTCCTCCACCCCGGCTGGGCGGCGCATGGCGGCATTATCGCGGCGCAACTGGCCCAGGGCGGCTGCACCGGCCCGGCGGCGGTGTTCGAGGGCCGCTTCGGCCTGATCGCCACCCATGTGCAGGATGCCGCGGTGACGCGCGATTTCGGCCGCGTTACCGATGGCCTCGGCACCTTGTGGGAAAG
This sequence comes from Pseudomonadota bacterium, assembly GCA_023390705.1. Classification (GTDB taxonomy): domain Bacteria; phylum Pseudomonadota; class Alphaproteobacteria; order Acetobacterales; family Acetobacteraceae; genus JAEWCI01. Next base: position 3,781 of record JAEWCI010000137.1, on the reverse strand, counting down.
CCGCCGCGCCAGCTTCAAGCCCTTCCCAGCGGCGCATGTCATCCACCCCTATCTGGATGCGGCATTGCGGCTGAAGCGCGAACATGGCTTCGACACGCGCGAGGTTGTGCGCATAGACTGCCCGGTGGCCGCCTGGTTCATGCCGGTGGTCTGCGACCCGCGTGAGGAAAAGCTGGCACCGCGCAGCGACAGCCATGGCCGCGTCAGCATGTATTTCTCCATTGCCGAAACCCTGGTGCGCGGCCGGCTGGGCTGTGACGCCTATTCGCCGCAGAGCCTGGCGGATGCGGAGACGCTGCGGCTTTCCGCCTGCATCCACTGCCGTGCCGACCCCTCCTGGCCAGGGCCGGAGCAGTTCAAGGGTGCGCTGCGCATCACCCTGGCCGATGGCCGGGTGCTGGAAACCGTGGAGGAGTACAACCGCGGCTCGGCGCAGAACCCGATGACGCGCGAGGAAATCCTGGCGAAATTCGAGGACAACGCCACGGCTTTGATTCCAGCCGTCCAGGCAAGACAGGTGGCGCAGGAGGTACTGCGACTGGATGCGGAAGCCGACATTTCCCGCATCATGCGGGCGACCTTGCGCGGGTAGGGCATTTTGAAGCCGGGTGGAATCGCCCGGCTACTCGGAAAACGCGACAAGCAATAAAATAGAGCAGACGGTGGAGGAGCATGAACGCCCGGAAGCGCGGCCGCCTCGAGCGGGGAATTATCCGCAGCGGATCGGCATTCGGTTCCGAACGCAATCCACCGTGGGCCGCAGATGTCCGGGATGCCTTGCCGAGCGGGTGAATCTTTGTCTCGGGCAAAGCCGGACATTGTGAGGCAGCGTCCGATAACGCGGATCTGAAGAGCATGGCGGCGCAGCGACGTTCAGATTCAGGGCGGTATCTAAAATTTGCATCGTGGCGCCCTGGACCACCGCGACAGGATGTCGTAACGGCAACGGAAACAGAATGAATGCCGTTGCCGTGTCCGATCAAACCGATGCTGCGCTTGAACGCCTGCCCGATCAGTTGACCGGGGTGCTGGCTCGGGCCGGGCGGGTGATCTCGGTCGAGGCGGTGCGCGCGGTGCCGGAGGTGAAGCTGACACCGCCGCAGTTCCGCATCCTGTATTTTCTTCTCAGTGCGCCCGGTGCCTCGCTTTCGGATGTCGCGGCGCATCTCGGCGTGCGGCTGCCGACCGCCTCGGTGATGCTGATGAAGCTTGAGGCGGATGGCTATGTGGACCGCCGGCGTGACCCCAACTCCCGCCGCCGCATGCAGCTTTCGCTCAGCGATCACGGCCAGCGGGTGATGATCCGGGCGCGCGCCACGATCGAGGCGCGGCTGCGCGCCGCCTTCGCCCGGCTGGAGGAGCGAGAGCAGGAGGAATTGCTGCGCTTCCTGCCGTTGTTCGACCGCTTCCTGGAAGGGCTGTAGCGGCGTTCTCCTACCGCCCCGGCTCAACTCAACCGGTCAGGGCGTCTGCACCCTGGGGAAGATGTTGCCGTAATAGCGCCGCAACTCCGCGATCTGACCGGCGGGCGGCTGGGCATAGGCGCCGCGCCGGCTGGTGAAGCGCCCGCCCATCAGCCGGTTCAGCTTCACCGCGGCCTCGCCGGCCTTGAGCAGGGCGACGGCGCCGTTCAGCACCGGCGTGCCCCGGCCGGCCTCATGGATACCGGCATCGGCCAGCAGCACCATGGCGACGCCGACCGCCGGGATCACCACCTCCGCCCCCTTGGCGACGCAGACGGCGGCGGCTTCGAGGAACTGGCCGATGATGCGCTCGCGCACCTCCCCCGGGCTGAAGGCGGCGTCGAGGTCAACCAGCCGGTCCACCCGCATCCGTTCGACGCAGGTGACGCGGCTGGTCAGCCCGTGCAGCGCGACATTCTCCACCACCTTGCCGTGGTGCTTGTCGTTGGAGACGACGAGGCCGATGGTCGCGCCCATCTGGCAGGCGGTGAACAGCGCCGACTCGCAGAGGCCGAGCACCGGCATGCTGGCCATCTCACGCGCCGGGCGCAGGCCAGGATCGGCAATGTTGCCCAGCAGCACCGCGTCGAAGCCCTGTTCCTCGGCACGGGCCACATTCTCCAGCACCTCGATGGTTTCGATCAACTCCAGCGAGCGGTACTGGTCGCCGATGCCGCCGCGTCTCTCGATGCCGTGGATCTCGAAGCTGGTGCCAGGGTCGGCGGCGTTCTCCAGCATGCGGCGCAGGGCAGCGTTGTAGGCCGGCCAGGCATCCGGCCGGGTGAGCGACTGGTACCAGAGGCGCATGGCGTTTCTCCCTTGGGTGCCCACGCTAGGCATGGCCCCCAGGGCGCGGCAAGCCGGGGTTTCCCCGGGTTGTCGCCGCCCGCCCGCCGATCCAAAGTGTCGTCCAAGAACGGTATCGGGCGGGAACGGGACAGTGGGCAGCCAGGAATTCGACGTGGTGGTGGCGGGCTGCGGCGTGGCGGGGCTTTCCGCCGCGGTGGCGGCGGCCGAGGGCGGCGCCAGGGTGGCCGTGCTGGAACGTGCCCCATGCGAGGAGCGCGGCGGCCAGAGCCGCTACACCGAAGCCTATCTGCGGATGAAGAGCCTCACCGAGGTCACCGACGATTTCGAGACGCATATCGCGGAGAACGGCAGCGGCTATATGGACCCCGACCTGGTCGAGGAAGCGGCGCGGGAGCGGCGTGACCGCGCGGCCTATGCCCGCGCCCTCTCCCTGGCCGACCCGGATGTGGTGGCGACCTTCGCCGACAATGCCGGCCCGACCATCGCTTGGCTGCAGGGCATGGGCGTGCGCTTCGACTTCCTGCCGACCCAGTTCCTCACCAAATCCCAGCCACGCCTGCTGCCGGTGGGCGGCGGGCTGGCGCTGGTGGAGGCGCTGGCGGCGCGGGCCGAGGCGCTGGGCGTCACCTTCCTCTACGAGACCACGGCGCAGAGCCTGACCCAGGACGAGGATGGCCGCGTCACCGGCCTGCTGGCGCGGCGCGGCGGCAAGGCGCTGCGGCTGACGGGCCGTGTCGTGCTGGCCTGCGGCGGCTTCGAGGGCAATGCCGAGATGCAGACCCGCTACATCGGCCCGCGCAGCGTCTATTTGCGCCCGATCTGCAAGGGCGGCCACTTCAACCGCGGCGAGGGCATCCGCATGGCGCTGGACATCGGCGCCGCGCCCTCGGGCGATTTCGGCAGCTACCATGCCGAACCGGTGGACCCGCGTTCCGGCGTCGCGGAGCCTTCGGTCTTCATCTTCCCCTACGGCATCCTGGTGAACAAGGATGGCGAGCGCTTCACCGACGAAGCCCCCGGCACGGTGGACGCGCATTACGAAAGGGTGACGCGCCGCATCTACGAACAGCGGGACGGCATCGCCTGGGTGGTGCTGGACGCGAAGCACCTGACCATCCCGAACTACCGCCTGGCGATCCGCACCGACAAGCCGCCGGTTGTGGCGGAGAGCATCGCCGGGCTGGCGCAGGCGCTGGGCCTGCCGGCGGCGCGGCTGGAGGCGACGGTGAAGGCGTACAACTCTGCCTGCGTGCCGGGCGCGTGGAAGCCGCTGGAACCGGACGGCGTGGCGACCAAGGACCTGCACCCGCCGAAATCCAACTGGGCGCTGCTCATCGACCAGGCACCCTACCATGCCTATCCCATCATCTCCGCCAATGTCTTCACCTTCGGCGGGGTGAAGGTGGACAGCCAGGCACGGGTGCTGGACCAGGATGGCGAACCGATCCCCGGCCTCTACGCCGCCGGCGAGGTGGTGGGCATGTACTGGGGCACGTACACGGGTGCGA
>JAEWCI010000443.1 GCA_023390705.1 Pseudomonadota bacterium | reverse complement strand
GCTTGTGGCGGAAGAAAACAGGTGGACGCAAGGCATCCAGCGCCGTAGCCGGTGGCGCTCCACCGGCTACGGCCACCGCTGCCAGATGCAGCCGCTGCACATGCCTGAGCGCGCCCCCCACGACCTGGACAGGCGCTGCGCCCTCGCCAAAGGCGGCCTCCAGTGCCTTGTCGGCTGTCACAGCGTCGCCCGCAAGGGCGGCCATCAAGGCCTCCTCCAGGTCCAAGGCAGACCCTTCGGCGATGCAGGCCAGCGCGTCTTCCTGCGTCACCCGCCCACCAGGACCAACGAAGAGTGCCAGCTTCTCCAGTTCCCGCCGCAGCAGCAGCCGGTCCTCGCCCAGGCGCTGGGCCAGCCAATCGAGCGCCCCCGGCTCGGCCGAGGCTCCGTTCTCCGCCAGGATGGCCCCGATGCTTCGCGCCAGGTCGGCGCCACGCTCCCGGTAGCAAGCGATCACCACGCCCTCGGGAGCCTTTTCCACCGCCTTGAACAGGGCCGAGGAGGTCTTCAGCTCCGCTGCCTCCACCACCACGAGGCCGGGCCCAGGGCCCGCCAGGGCAGCGCGGGCAGCAGCCAGCACGGCGGCACCCTCACCCGCATCGCGCAGCCGCACCAGGCAGCGGCCGCCGGTGAGGGGCATGCTGGCAGCCTCGGCGGCCAGCAGGCCGGGGTCCTTCAGGCCCTCGCGGCCGACCTCCACCAGGCGCAGATCGTCGCCTTCGGTCACTACCCGAATCAGCGCGTCGGCCCGTTCACGGATCAGGCCGGGATCGTCGCCATGCAGCAGCACCAGCCGGCAGTTGCCGGGGTCGGCAAGGAAGCCCGCAACCCGCCTGGCGTCCAGCCGCGCCAAGGTGCCTAGGCCCGGGCGGATTCGGCGCGCTGCCGCAGCACCGTGGCGACGCGCAGATAGATTTGCTCCGCCATTTCCTCCAGCAGGCGCCGTTCCATGGCGTCGCGGGAACTGTCGGCAGCGAAGAATTGCAGGTCGGGCACGTTGAAGGCATCCATCACGCGCTGGGTGCCGCGGCCAATCTCCTGAGGCGGCGTCGCCGCATTGCGCAGGACCCACTCGCCGGTCATGGTGTAGCGCACCCGGGTGATGAAGCCGTCACGGCGATAGCCTTCCAGATCCAGCCCGATCGCCAGCCCGATATCGAGATCGTAGCGCGCGGGCACCCGGCCGGGCGAAGTGCCTTCGAAACGGCGCTGCAGGTCCCGCCGCAGCAACTGGCCATTGCGTTCGCCTATCCGCCCCACGCGCACCGCCGCGAGTTCGTCACGCATCCCGCCATCGCTGCCCTGGGGCAACGGGCCGTGCAGCGGGCGGAAGCCGCAGCCGGCCAGGCCCAGCCCGGCCGCTGCCAGCAATCCCCGTCTAGACCACGAAATTGACGATGCGCTTCGGCACATGGATGCGTTTCCGGATGGGGCGGCCGGCGATGGCGCGCTGCACATTCTCCTCCGCCTCGGCCAAAGCGAACACGGTTGCCTCGTCGGCGTCCACCCCTACTTCGATGGTGCCGCGCAGCTTGCCCAGCACCTGCACGGCGAGCGTCACCGTTTCCGCGCGCAGCAGCGCCGGGTCGGCCTCCAGCCAGGGCAGTTCGGCCACCAGCGTGGTGTCGCCGGGGCGCAGCAGGCTCCACAGCTCCTCCGCCAGATGCGGCATCATGGGGGAGACGAGCCGCGTCAGCGCCTCCAGCGCCTCGCGCCGCGCGGCGCCGATGCCGGCATCGGCCACCGTCTCGGCATCGCTGACGGCATTGGCGAATTCATGGATGCGCGCCACCGCGACGTTGAAGGCGAAGCTCTCCAGCGCCTCGGTCACCGCCACGATGGTGCGGTGCGTGGTCTGGCGCAGCTTGCGCGCCGCGCCTTCCGCCTCGGCCGGGCCGCTGCCCGCCGGCGGCAGCCCGGCCAGCGCATTGGCCACCAGGCGATAGAGCCGCTGGCTGAAGCGGTACGCGCCAGCCACGCCGGCTTCCGTCCACTCCATGTCCCGCTCCGGCGGGTTGTCGGAGAGGATGAACCAGCGCGCCGTATCCGCGCCGTATTTGTCGATGATCGCGCCCGGGTCCACCGTGTTGCGCTTGGACTTGGACATGGCCTCGATGCGGCCGATGGTCACGGGCTGGTCCGTGCCCTTCAGCCTGGCGAGGCGGCTGCCATCCGGCGCGGCGGCGAACTCCACCTCCTCCGGGTAGAGCCAGCGGCCATCGGCGCTCTTGTAGCTCTCATGCGTGACCATGCCCTGGGTGAACAGGCCGGCGAAAGGCTCGCTCACCTTCAGGTGCCCGGTATCCTGCATGGCGCGGGTGAAGAAGCGCGAATAGAGCAGGTGCAGGATCGCGTGCTCGATGCCGCCGATATACTGGTCCACCGGCAGCCAGGCATCCACCGCCGCCTTCGTCACCGGCTCCGCCGCGCGGGGCGAGCAGAAGCGGGCGAAATACCAGCTTGAATCGACGAAGGTGTCGAAGGTGTCGGTTTCCCGCCGTGCCGGCCTGCCGCAGCTCGGGCAGTTCACGTGCTTCCAGGTGGGGTGGTGGTCCAGCGGATTGCCGGGCTTCGAGAAATCCACGTCATCCGGCAGCTTCACCGGAAGCTGTTCGGCCGGCACCGGCACCACGCCGCAGGCTTCGCAGTGGACAACGGGGATCGGGCAACCCCAGTAGCGCTGGCGGGAAACGCCCCAGTCGCGCAGGCGCCAGTTCACCACGCCGCTGCCCTGGCCTTTTTCCTCCAGCGCCTCGATCGCCCGGCGCTTCGCCGCCGCCACATCCAGCCCGTTCAGGAAGCCGGAATTGATGATGCTGCCATCGCCCGTATAGGCCGCACCGTGCAGCGCGAAGCCGGCGGCGTCCTCGCCCGGCGGCAGCACCACCGGCACGATCCGCAGCCCGTATTTGCTGGCGAATTCGAAGTCGCGCTCGTCATGGCCGGGGCAGCCGAAGATGGCGCCGGTGCCGTATTCCATGAGCACGAAATTGGCGATCCAGACCGGGAAGCTGACGCCTTCCAGGAAGGGATGCGCCACGCGCAGCCCGGTATCGAAGCCGCGCTTCTCCGCCTGCTCGATCGCCGCCTCGGAGGTGCCCATGCGGCGGCATTCGGCAATGAATTCGGCCGCCGCGGGGTTCTTCGCCGCGGCGGCCGCCGGCCCCGGGGGTTACCCCCCCCCCGCCCGGGAGGGCCTGCCGCACACCGTT
>JAEWCI010000439.1 GCA_023390705.1 Pseudomonadota bacterium | reverse complement strand
TTTTTATTGCCCGTTGCCCCCAAAACCGCGGCGGGCCCCCACGCCACCGCCGCTTTTTTTCGCGCATGGCATTGCTGGACGGCCCCGTTACCACGGGCACCGCTCAGGCCGGCATCACCGCTTGTTCAACGGCAGCGGATCAGCGCAGGAAGGACCAGTCCGTCCGTGCCAGCGTGGCCGTCAGCCGGCTGAGGTCGGCCTGTAGCGCCCTCATGCGCGGCAGCCGCTCGATTCGCTGCTCATCCATGTAGAGCGGCCGTGCGACCTCGATCTGCAGCGCATGCACGCCTTCCCGCGGCCGGCCGTAATGCCGGGTGACGTAGCCGCCGGCATAGGGGTCGTTGCGCTTCACCCGGTAGCCCATCCCCTGCAGCACTTCCTCCACCAGCCGGGTCGCGCGGGAGACACAGGCGGTACCATGGGCGTCGCCCAGCACGAAATCCGGCGGGTTGCCCGCCTGGATCGGGTGGCTGGGCATGGAGTGGCAGTCGATCAGCAGGCAATAGCCGAACTCCGCCCTTGTCTCGGCGATCAGCGCCGCCAGCGCCGCGTGGTAGGGCTGCCAGTGCCGGCGGATGCGGTCCTCCGCTTCGGCGAAGGAGAGCTTGCGGCGATAGACAGGCTCGCCGCCGCCGGCGATGCGGGCGATGGTCCCCAGCCCGGCCCCGACCCGCGGGCTGGCGGTGTTCACCCAGGGCGGCAGCGGGCCGTCGAACATCGCCGGGTCCAGTTCCCAGGGCTCGCGGTTCACATCGCAGAACACCCGCGGGAAGGTCGCGGCCAGCAGTGGCGCGCCCTGGCTTGGCACGGCGGCGAACAATTCCTCGACAAAGCTGTCCTCGCTGCGGCGCAGGGCCAGCGGGTCCAGCCGGGCGGTGGCGATGAAGCTGGGCGGGTAGCGCCGGCCCGAATGCGGCGAGGCAAAGACCAGCGGCACCCGGCTGCCCAAGGGGCGCAGCAGGACATAGGGCGCCTCCGCGGAGGGGTCCGGCGGGCCGGCATCGAGGCTCAACGGCAGATCCATGCCGGGTGATTTGGCCACAGCGGAGCGGCGCTGTCATCCCGCCGCTGCATGGCACGGGCGCCGCAGTGGCCTTGCGAAGCGCCGCGCAACGGGCTATCTGGCGGCCTTCCGCAAGAGCGGGCGCGTAGCTCAGCGGGAGAGCACCACCTTGACACGGTGGGGGTCACAGGTTCAATCCCTGTCGCGCCCATTCTCCCCTTCGCCGCAGAATTGCCGGGATCTGGCTTTTTGGCGCGGTACGCAAAGGCCGCGCCGGATGCCCGGGAAGCCAGGAATGGCCGGGCAGATCCGTGCAGGATGTCCGGTGCTGCCCGTAGGCACCTCTGGGCGCCCTGACGAACAGCCTCGCTAAAGTCCGATAGCCGGCCCCTGGCCGCTCCCTTTTCTGCTGGCCTTTCATAGCCGGCGGGCCACTTCTACGGGGGCAGGTCAAGCCCTGTTGTCGCAACCCGAGCGAAGGAAGTTGCGGCGTTCATCATCGCTGCGACAGAAGCCTTCGGCAGAGGTGAAGCTCTGGTGTGGCCGCCGGAGCATCAGCGGCGCGGCGACATGCAAAGGCTGCCGCGCCCAGATCAGCAACCCGCCGCTGCGCTCATTGCACTGCTTGCCAGGCCTGTCTTCTGGCACGGCTTTCAAAGGTTCCATAGGAAGGCGCAGAGGAAAAGCCGATCCACCCCAGCCCGGCATCAGTTGAAACAGAAGGGGCATGGAAAGGCAGTTCGACAATGATCCGGGAGCAGGGAAGATCAATCCGCCTGCGTCAGCAGGAAGGCGAGCTGCTCTCTCATGAGAAAGGCTGCCAGCGCGGGAACGCGGACCTTCAAATCGCGATCTCCCAGGGATGAGATTCGGGAATAGAATTTTTCATGGCGAATGAACGTGTGGCTCTGCTGTTTCAGACCCATTTCCTCGACCGCGCGACCGCGCGCTTCCTCAGACGGTTGATCAGGCAGGCCGGCCCCCGGATTGAGGTGTTCGTCATCGCCAATCTTAGGGCGGATGAGGCTCCACCGTCCTGCCTCGCAGACTTCCCGCATCATGTCACGAGGAGCGAGGCGATCCGCATTCCGGACTATCCGGCCAAGAGTTTCGGCCCCGATTGGAATCTGTGGCATGGCGGGCACTCTGACCTTATAGCGCTCGACTTCTTCCGCTCGTATCCGGACTACGGCCGCTATTGGGTGATGGAGTACGATGTCCGCTTCTCCGGTGACTGGGGGCACTTCTTCAGCGCGCTTGAGGAGGTCGAAGCCGATTTCCTGGCCACCACGGTCCGGCGGCGAGAGGACCATCCCGAGTGGTGCTTCTGGGAAACGCTCCGCGGGCCTGAGCCATTAGGGCGAGGCGAGGCAATTGCCTGTTTCATGCCTATCCACCGTGCTTCCAATGCAGCGATGCGCGTCATGGACGCAGCCTACAGGCAAGGCTGGACAGGACATCTGGAGGCCACCTGGCCAACCCTTGTTGCACGGGCAGGCTTATCGGTGCTCGACCTCGGGGGGAGCGGGCCATTTACGCCCGCAGCACTGCGCGGCCGCTTCTACTCGCACCCCCCCCGCGATCTATACCTCGCGCCAGGGAGCTTCGTCTTCAAGCCAGTGATGCACCGTACCGGAACGGCTCCTGATCGTCTGTGGCATCCGGTCAAACCCTACCGATTGCGCGACGAATTTCGGCAGGGGCTGCGCGATGTGCGGACGGATCTTGGCCGGCTGCACCAGCGATTGCGGCCAGCGATGATTTCCAGGCAAGAATCTTCCTGACAAGCAGCGATCCGGGGCTGTCCCGCAGCGGCTTGGCGGTGCAGGAAGGGCAGAACGCGCCCTGCACCCCACCCGACCCAGGTCGCGTGGGAGCCGCGGGTCCGATACGCCAGGGGCAGTCCGGGTCACACTCCTTACTCCGACTGCAGCGGCAATCCGGGCCGCAATTGCAGGTGGGAGCACAATCGCACTCGGCACTGATGGAAGCCTTCTTCGCCGGATCTGGCGGGAGGACCCCATGACGGCGGCCCGCGGCGAACATGGGAAGAAGGCGCGAATCCTGCGCGGGGCGCACGACTTCCTCCACGCCGCGGCCATTGCGCCATAACCGCAGTGGCCCATCCCCGGGCAGGGATGGGCCACCCTCATCCTGTCACCGCCCCGGCTCGGTCCGCCGGAAGCGCTGCACGCGCTGGCCTGTGTCAACCTCCGTCACGTAGAGATTGCCCTGGCTGTCAACCGCGACATTGTGCGGCACCATGAACTGCCCCGCATAGCGGCCCATGCGGCCGAAGGTTGACAGCACCTCGCCGTCGCGCCGGCGCAGCACGCGGGCGACGCTGTTGGTGTTGTCCACGGTGTAGAGGAAGCGCTGTTCCGCGTCATGGCTCGGGAAAAGATCCGCCACGGCGCCGTTCAGCCGCGTCTCCCGCGCCACGAAGAATTCCTGGACGAATGTCCCGTCCCGCCGGAACACCTGCACCCGGTTGTTCACGCGGTCACAGACATAGACAAGCCCGTCGCGCGTCAGGCGAACGCAGTGCACGGGGTTGGCGAAGCTGCGCGATGGCGGCTGCGCCGGGTCATAGGCCGTCAGCGGGTTGTCGTGTGGCCGCTCGCCATAGGCGCCCCAGTGCCGCTTGTAGGCGCCCGTGTCCATGTCGAACACCACGACGCGCCGGTTGCCATAGCCATCCGCCACGAACAATTCCCGTGCCGCCAGGTCCACCTCGGTATCGGCGGGGCGGTTCAGGTTTCGCGTGTCATTGCTGCCTGTTGATGCGCCGGCCCGGCCGATCTGCATCTGGAAACGGCCATCAATGGTAAATTTCAGAATCTGATGGTCGCGCGGCCCGTTGCCCGCCAGCCAGACATTGTCCTCCCCATCCACATAGATGCCATGCTCACTCTGGGGCCACTCGTAGCCCTCGCCAGGCCCGCCCCAGGACCGCACCAGATTGCCTGACATGTCGAAGACCAGCACCGGCGGCGCAGCGACGCAGCAGAGTGTCTGTGGCGGCGTGCTGCCCGCCAGCACCTGGCGGGGCTGCAACGAGGATGGGCGGTGGATGACCCAGATATGGTCCCGCTTGTCCACCGCGACGCCGGCGACCTGGCCGAAGATCCAGTTGTTGGGCAGCGCCCGGGGCCAGAACGGGTCCACCGCGAAATTGGGCGGGATATCGGCCGAATCCTGCGGGTCATGTGCGCGGGCCGGTGCAGCGGCCAGCGTCAGCGCGGCCCAGGCGGCCAGCGCCAGCCGCCGCCAGCTAGAGCGGGGTGCCATGATCTGTTCCCTCCTTCCGGGTCCTTGCTGCCCGATGGCGGGAGGCTAAGCCGTGTTGGCGGTCCCCACCAATACGGAACTCAAAGGAGGCAGGGGGACCGTATTGCCTGCGGTGAAGGACAGGAATGCCGGCCTCGGCCACTGAACCGCGGCATTCCCGGTGTCACCCTGACCGGCATAGAGCCGGACAGCGGCGCTTCGGGGCTATGGGGATGGTTCGCACAGGGAGGAACAAACAGGGGGCTCTCCGCCCCCCGCCGAGCCGCGCGCACTCCGATGCCGCATCGGCGCGTATCTTGAGCAGCCAATCTGCCGCGGTCTGCGCGGTGTCGCCCCGGTCATTTCCTTTGTCATGCAGCCACAGGGTGATGGCCGGCCATGCCTTCATCCCTGGCGGCATGCCGCGCACGACCTTCCTGCCTGATTGACGGCCTTGGCCGGCAAGCTCATTGCGGGTGCCGCCCGGGCTGGGATCAGCCCCGCCCTTCCCCGCCAGGTGACGATGCCGCACCTGGGAGTGAGATATCGTTTCTGCCAGACATCGGTTGACCCCGTTCCCCCGGCGCGGCATTTGCCGCCCAAAGCCATCGCCGGAGAGAGCCAGCCATGCGCCGCCGCCATCTCGTCGCCGCCGCCTTGTCGGCACCCCTCGCCATGCCTGCCCTGGCCCGTGCCCAGGGCGCCGCCGTGGTGATGCGACTGTCCCACCAATTCCCGCCGGCGCACCACAATGCCCGGGTGATGGCCGCCTTCGCCGAGGAGGTGAAGGCGAAGAGCAACGGCGCCATAGACGTGCAGGTCTTTCCGGCCGAACAGCTTCCCAAGGCGGGCGAGAATTTCCCCGCCGTCGCCCGCGGCGCCTTCGAAGCCGCGGCGGCGGTGAATTTCCAATGGGGCACCACCCTGCCGGAGATGAACGCGCCGACCATCCCCTACCTGTTCTCCGACATCGGACGGATCAGGAAATTCCCCGGCAGCGAGGCGGCGAAATTCCTGGAAGGGCTGCTGGAACGCCGCGCCGTGCGCAACCTGATGTGGCTCTATACATCCCGCCAGGCGATCTTCACCTCCAACCGCAAGCCGATCATCGCCCTGGAGGATTTCCGCGGCCTCAAGATCCGCGGCCTGAACCCGCTCACCGACAATGCCCTGACCGCCGTCGGCGCCGCGCCTTCCGCCATGCCCGGGCCGGAAGTGCCGCAGGCGCTGCAATCGGGCGTGCTGGATGCCGGATTGACCGACCTTTCCGCCGCCGTTTCCCGCCGCTTCTACGAAATCCAGAAATTCGGCACGGTCGCGCCCTTCTTCTGCGTCATCAGCCATGTCTACGTGAACCCGCGCTGGTGGAACGGCCTGCGGCCGGAGCACCGCGCGGTGATCGAGGCCGCCGCCCGCAAGGCGGAACAGGACCAGATGACGGTCACCGAGGACACCGCCGACGCCGCTATCAACGAGTTGCGCGAGAAGGGCATGACGCTGCACATGCAGACCGATGCCGAGGCCGCAGCCTGGCACGGCGCCATGCAGCAGCCGGTGATTGACGCCTTCCTGCGCCTGGCGCCCGACAATGGCCGCCGCGTCATCGAGCTGCTGCGCGCGTTGTGAGACTGGTCCAGCGCATCGCCGCCGCCCTGGCCGGGCTGGCCGCCTTCCTGGCCAGCGCCGCCACGGTGCTCTGCCTGGCGCTGGTATGCTGGGGCGTGGCCGCGCGCTACCTTGCCGGCACGCCGCAGCCCTGGGTGGACAAGGTGGCGGGCTGGCTGGTGGTGGCGCTGGTGCTGCTGGCCGCCCCGGAAGCCCAGCGCCGCTTCGAGCATATCGGCGTGGATGTCGCGGTCGGCCGGCTGGGACCGCGGCTGGCGCGGCTGGTGCACCTGCTGGGCGTGGTGGCGGTGGCCGTGGTGGCCTTCATCCTGCTGCAGGCGGGGATCGAGACGGTCGAGTTCAGCCGCATGATCGGCGTGCAGACCGATATCGAGGGCGTGCCGCAATGGTGGGTGCAACTGGCATTGCCGGTTGGCGCCGCGCTGCTGCTGCTGGTGGCCCTGGCCCAGGGGCTGACCCTGCTGCTGGGCGGCAGGCCGGAACACCTGCCGACCGGCGAGGAGGAATTGCCGCGCGACACCCTGGCCCGGGGCGAATAGGCGCATGACCTTCCTGCTCCTGCTCATCGCGCTCATCGCGCTGCTGTACCTTGGCATGCCGATGTTCGCGGCGCTGTTCCTGCTGCCGCTTGGCATGCTGCTGTGGAAGGAGGGCGGCGTTCCGGCGCTGGGGGAGCTGGTGGTCGGCCAGCTCGATGGCTACCTGCTGGTGGCCATCCCGCTCTTCATGCTGATGGCGCATATCATGGTGCGCGGCCGGGTGGTGGACGACCTCTACGGCGCCGCCTTCGCCCTGCTGCGCCGGGT
>JAEWCI010000431.1 GCA_023390705.1 Pseudomonadota bacterium | reverse complement strand
GCACAGGGCCAGACGCAGGGCCAGCGGCGCTAAACCGCGAAGGGAGGAGACCATGGCGGCGGATCCGCGCTTCTTCCCTTGCGCCGGGCCGCAGCCGCTCTCCGCCATTGCCGCGGCGGCAGGCGGTACGGCCGCAGGCGACCCGGCGCGGTGTTTCAGCGGCGTAGCGCCGTTGCAGAATGCCGGGCCGGAGGAAGTGAGCTTCCTCGACAACAAGCGTTATCTGCCGGCGCTGCGGCAGAGCCGTGCCGGCGCGGTGGTACTGGCGGCTGAACTGGCCGGCCAGGTGCCGGAAGGCTGTGTCGCCATCGTCTCGCCGGCGCCCTATCTCGGCTTTGCCCGGGTCGCGCGGCTGTTCCACCCCCCTCCGGCGCCGGTCCCGGGGCGCCACCCCAGCGCGGTGGTAGCCGATGATGCCGTCGTGCCGGAGGATTGCGAGATCGGTCCCTATGCGGTGATCGGCGCTGCTGCCCGGCTCGGCGCGGGCTGCATCATCGGGCCGCATGCCGTGATCGGGCCAGGGGTCGAGTTGGGGGCGGGCTGCCATATCCATGCCCATGCCAGCATCAGCCATGCAGTGGCCGGGCAGGGGGTGGTCCTGCATCCGGGCGCCCGGGTAGGGCAGGAGGGTTTCGGCTTCGCCCCCACGCCGGAAGGCCGTTTCGAAACCATGCCGCAGCTCGGCCGGGTGCTGCTGGGGGATGGGGTGGAGGTCGGCGCCAATGCCTGCCTGGACCGCGGAAGCCAGGGCGATACCGTGATCGGCCCTGGCGCGCGGCTCGACAACCTGGTGCAGATCGGGCACAACGTGCGCGCCGGACGGGGCTGTGTATTCGTGGCGCAGTCGGGTATTTCCGGCTCCACGACGCTTGAGGATTTCGTGGTCATCGCGGCGCAGGCGGGCCTCACCGGCCATCTGCGGATCGGCGCCAGGGCGCGGGTCGGCGCCCAGGCCGGGGTGATGAACGATGTTCCGGCGGGCACGGACGTGGTGGGCAGCCCCGCCTGGCCAGTGCGGGAATTCTGGCGCGCGATCGCCCGGTTGAGGAAACTGGGACAGGGCGCAGGCAAGGCAGGCTAAGGACAATGGAAGCGACCGAGCAGCGGGATACGGCGCCGGCCGGTACGGTGGAGACTTTCGATATCGCGCAGATCATGCGCGCCATCCCGCATCGCTACCCCTTCCTGATGGTGGACCGGGTGGTTGAGGTGGTGAGGAACGTCTCCGCCATCGGTATCAAGAACGTCACCATCAACGAGAACTTCTTCCAGGGCCATTTCCCCGAACACCCGGTCATGCCGGGCGTGCTCATCATCGAGAGCATGGCGCAGACCGCGGCGGTACTGGTGGTGGAATCACTGGGCCCGGATGCGCGCGGCAAGCTGGTCTATTTCATGACCGTGGAGAATGCCAAATTCCGCAAGCCGGTGGTGCCGGGCGACCAGATGCGCGTGCATGTCGTGAAGGAACGCCAGCGCGGCACCATCTGGAAATTTGCTGCCGAAGCCAAGGTCGATGGCAAGGTGGTGGCGGAAGCCACCTACGCTGCCATGATCATGGACCGCTGAGCCCTTGAGCCTGATTCATCCGGGCGCCGTCATCGCGGCGAGCGCCAGCATCGCGGAAGGCGCGCGCATCGGCGCTGGCTGCCGCATCGGCCCGGGCTGCACCGTCGGGCCTGAAGTGGTGCTCGAGGAAGGGGTGGAACTGGTTTCCCATGTCGTGCTGGATGGGGCAACGCGGCTCGGCGCGGGCGTGCGCGTCTTCCCCTTCGCCTGCATCGGCACCCCGCCGCAGGACCTGAAATACCGCGATGAGCCGACGGGCTGCGAGGTCGGTGCCGGCACGGTGGTGCGGGAGGGCTCGACCATCCACCGCGCCAGTATCGGCGGCGACGGCACCACCCGGGTTGGCGCCGGCTGCATGCTGATGGCCATGGCGCATGTCGCGCATGACTGCCAGGTGGGCGAGGGCGTCATCCTGGCGAACAACGTCATGCTGGGCGGGCATGTGCGCGTCGGCGACAACGCCTTCGTCGGCGGCGGCGCAGCGGTGCACCAGACGGTGCGGATCGGCCGGCTGGCCATGGTCAGCGGCCTGGCCGGTGTCACCAACGACGTGCCGCCCTTCGGCTATGTCTTCGGCCTGCCGGCGCGGCTGGTCGGCTTCAACATGATCGGGCTGCGCCGCCGCGGCGTGATGCGGGAGCAGATGCGTACCCTGCGGCTGGCCAACCGGCTGCTGTTCAAGGACCCCGGCGAATTCGCCGCCCGGCTGGCCGAGGCCGAGACGCGCTACGGCGCCGAACCGCTGGTGCAGGAGGTGATCGCCTTCATCCGCGATACCAGCCGCAAGCGGGAATTGGTGCGCCCCGGCCGCATGGCCGCGCCGGAACTCGGCGGGGTGGATGAGGAGAACGGGGACGGCGCGTGAGTTCCCCTGCCGGTGCCGGTCCGCTGGGAATCCTGGCCGGCGGCGGCGAAGTGCCGCTGCGGGTCGCCCGCACCGCCCGCGCGGCCGGCCGCCCCGTTCTCGTAGTGGCGCTTGAAGGCTGGGCCGATCCGGCGCATTTCGCCGGGCTGCCGCTTATCGTCGCGCGGCTGGGCGCCGCTGGCGCCATCATGGACCGGCTGCGGGCGGAAGGCAT
Source organism: Pseudomonadota bacterium (assembly GCA_023390705.1). Taxonomy (GTDB): domain Bacteria; phylum Pseudomonadota; class Alphaproteobacteria; order Acetobacterales; family Acetobacteraceae; genus JAEWCI01. The sequence continues at coordinate 6,329 of JAEWCI010000431.1, read as the reverse complement.
TACCGAACTGGTGCTGACCGGACGGGCCAGCCGCCCCTCGCTGTTGGCCCTGCGGCCCGATGCCGGCGGGGTGCGGCTATTGGCACGGATTGGCCGGGCCGCCTTCGCCGGCGATGACGGGCTGTTGCGGGCCACCGCTGCCGCGCTGGAGGCGGAGGGCTTCCGCGTCGTGCCAGTGCAGCAGGTGCTCCGGGACATCATGCCCGAAGCCGGGCTGCTGGCCGGCAGCGCGCCGGATGCGGTGGCGCGGGCCGATATCGCCCGCGGTATCGCCGTGCTGCGGGCGATGGGCGATGTGGATGTTGGCCAAGCGGTCGTCGTGCAGCAGGGGCTGGTGCTGGGGGTGGAGGCGATCGAGGGCACCGATGCCCTGCTGGCGCGTTGCGCCGGGCTGCGGCGGGAAGGGCCGGGCGGCGTGCTGGTCAAGCTGTCGAAGCCAGGGCAGGATCGCCGCGTGGACCTGCCGACCATCGGCCCGGTCACCATCCAGGGCGCGGCTTCGACCGGGCTGCGCGGGATCGTGGTGGAAGCAGGCGGCAGCATCCTGGTGAATCGTCCGGCCACGCTGGCGGATGCCGAGACGGCCGGGCTGTTCCTGCTGGCCATCCGGCCCGAGTGCTTCAACCCCGAGGAGATATCGCGATGGGCAAATTCCTCCACACCATGATCCGGGTCGGCAACCTGGACCGGAGCGTGAAGTTCTACACGGAGTTGCTCGGCATGAAGGAACTCCGCCGGCGTGATGTGCCGGACGGCAAATACACCCTGGCTTTCCTCGGTTATGGCGAGGGCAATGCCGAAGGCCAGGGTGAGATCGAGCTGACCTACAATTACGGTGTGGAGAAATACGAGCAGGGCACCGCCTTCGGCCATCTGGCGCTGGGCGTGCCGGATGTGGCGGCAGCCTGCGAGAAGGTCCGCGCCGGCGGCGGCAAGGTGACCCGGGAAGCCGGGCCGGTGAAATTCGGCACCACCATCATCGCCTTCGTCGAGGACCCGGACGGCTACAAGATCGAGCTGATCCAGCGGTAGGGGCGACGACCAAGGCTACCGACGTACACCGTCATGGCCGGGCTTGACCCGGCCATCTCCACGCCTGAAGGAGATGCGCGGGTCAAGCTCGCGCATGACGTGAACAGGAGCCAGGGAGCCTGTCCCCTCAGATCGGCACGTCCACTTCCAGCAGCGGCGCGTGCTGCTGCGCGCCATACACATCCGTGTCGCCGATATCCCCGGCCGGGACCAGTCGGGGCAGGGTGGCCTTGAAGGCCAGGCCGGCGCGGTAGGGGGTGAACAGCACATCCTCCTCCCGCACATTGTAGAGCCGCGCGAAGAGCGCCGGGCAGAGCACGCCCGTCGCCGCCACGCGGTCGAACATCTCAGGCTGGTCGAAGACCACGTCGATGGTCAGGTCGAAGGGGCCGGCATTCTTGCTCTTGCAGACTTTGGCGATGTCGCGGATCAGGGCCATCGGTCACACCATCTCATGCTCGATCGGGAACATCTCGTAGGGGTCGTCCGGCAGCACGACATGGGACATGCTGAAGCGGAAGACCTCGCCAGCCGTAAGGTCGGAGGGCGAGAAGGGGATGGCCATGTTTCCTTCCTTGCACAGCCGCCCCGGGAAGTCGCTGTGCAGCATGCTGGTGCGGGAAAGCGCGATGACGGCGCTGGCGATGTCCGGGTTCTCCGCCACCACGTCGATCAGGAAACCCAGCTCATGCCCGCGGATCTCGCGCACCGGCTCGCGTCCGGCCATCACGCCGTCGCGGCCATAGGTGTGGATGGTCAGGCGGTACTGGTCCGGTGAGATGTCCAGGTCCGCCGCCTTGCCGCGCACCAGTTCCCGCACCAGGCCGAGGAAATGGTCGAGATGGCCGATCAGCACCGGGTCGCGCGTGCCGCAGAAGCTGACGGCGCGGTGACCGACGCGCTCGGCCGCTTCCAGCTTGACTGTATAGGTTTCGGCGGGCGTCCAGCGCATGCCGGTGACCAGCGTCGCCTTGTCCGAAACCGCCTCGAAGCGGCAATCGCTGGTGTCGAGGATGCCGCCCGGCTCGACATGCCGGATGGGCGAGGAATTCTCGTGCAGGGAATGGTTCGCGACGGACATCGGCGTGCAGGCGCGCGGGCCCATCGGCTCGCAGATCACGCCATCCTCCCGCACCGTCACATAGAGGCAGTCCGGCCCCTTGGGCAGCGCCGGTGCGGCGCCGCATTCCAGCATCTTGCCGGCATACCAGGCCTGGGCCGGCGGCAATTGCGCGCACATGGCATTCGCCGCGAAGGGCGCCGGGTCGCTGGTGCGGCCGCCCAGCACCACCTGCGCGCCCTGGTCCAGCGCGCGCATATAGGGTTCCGGCCCGCACATGCCGACGATGCGCTCGGCGCGGTCCACTACGCCTTCGTCAAGCGGGCCCATGCGGCCGAGTGGGCGGGTGCGACCTTCCCGGATGCGTTGGCGGATCTTCTCCTTGGGCTGTTCGGAGTGGATCTGCGCCATCCTGAAGTGCAGCCCGTCCTCCCGCGCGATCTCCCGAACCATGTCGGCGACCAGCTTGAGGTGCGGCTCGCCACCCGCGCCGCCGCAGGTGCCCACCACCATCGGCACCTTATGGGCGATGGCGGCGCGCAGCATCAGCCGCAGGTCCCGGCGCATGGCGCGCAACGAGACGAATGGCTTGCCGCTGCCGAGGTAGTATGGCCCCGGATCGGTACTGCCGCCGTCGCAGCCTATCATGTCCACGCCGCGTTCCAGCGCCGCGTTCAGGCTGCTTTCCGGGTACCCATAGCCGAGGATGCCGCTGGTGGACACCATGCGGAATTCGCGCATCGGACCTTCCTCCTTCTCGTCTTGCCGGCCTAGGACCTGCTGCCCCGCATGGAAAACAGCGTGCGCGGCGGCCCCTTGGCCACCGGTTTCGGAAGGCCGAGATTCTCGCGCAGCGTGGTGCCCTTGTATTCCTTCTGGAAGACGCCGCGCCGCTGCAATTCCGGCACCACCAGGCGGGAGAATTCCTCATAGCCGCCGGGGCGATGGGTGGCGGCGATGACGAAGCCGTCGCAGGCCTCGCCCTGGTACCAGGCCTCCAGCTCGTCCGCCACGTCCTGCGGCGTCCCGACGAAGAGCGGCGCCTCATGGATGGTGCCGCGCTTCGACAGCTCGATGAAGTGACGCGGCGTCGGGTTCTTCGTGCCGGCGGCGGCGACGATGCGGTCGCGGATCGCGTGCTGGCCGGTCATGCTCTCCATCTCCGCGTCGGTCAGCGGCTGGTCCAGGCCATGGCGGGAGAAGTCGAAATTCAGCACCTCGCCCAGCAGGCAGAGCGAATCCTCGGGCTGCGCCAAGCTTTCCAGGTAGGCGGCCTTTTCCTTCGCCATGCCGCGGGTTTCCGCCACCACGGGGTAAACGGGGGGCGCGATCCGCACCAGGTCCGGGTCGCGGCCGGCCGCGGCGATGGCGTCCTTCAGTTCGCGGTACTGCGCCTGGGCGGAGGGCAGGTTCTTGTACGAAGCGAAAACCAACTCGCCCCATTGGGCGGCGAATTGCTTGCCGCGCCCGCTCTGCCCGGCCTGGATGACCACGGGGTGGCCCTGTGGGCTGCGCGGGACGGTGAAGGGGCCGCGGGAATTGAAGTAGCGGCCCTGGTAGTCCAGCCGGTGCACCTTGTCCGGATGGGCGAAGAGGCCGCCGGCGCGCTGCTCCACCACCAGCGCGTCGTCCTCCCAGCTGTTCCAGTGGCCCAGCACGCAGTCGATGAACTCGTCGGCGCGGTCGTAGCGGCCGTCATGCGCGGGATGTTCGGCATGGCCCATGTTGCGGGCCTCGGAATCGTTCATCGAGGTGACGACGTTCCAGGCCGCGCGCCCGCCGATCATCAGGTCCAGCGTCATGAAGGTGCGGGCGATGTCGAAGGGCTCGAAATAGGTGGTGGTGCAGGTGCCGCCGATGCCAAGGCGCGTGGTCGCCAGCCCCATCGCCGTCATCAGCGGGATGACGTCCATCTTCACGCTGCGGATGCCCCATTGCACGGCCGGACGATGGTCGTTGCCGTAGATGTCCGGCATGGCCAGGCGGTCGTCGAAGAAGGCCAGGTGGAATTTGCCTTCCTCCAGGGTGCGCGCGATGCGCTGGTAGTGCGCCGCCGTCAGGAAGTCCGGGATGGCTTCCGGGTGGCGCCAGGAACCCGGAAGGTTGGAGCAGTTCTGCGCCTGCATGAAGGCGATCAGGGTCATGTCGGTGCGGCGCTTCTGCTGCGCCATGGCGGCTTCCTCCGATTGGGCTTGGCGCCATGGTGCGCCGGTCCGGCCGGATGGGGAAGGGCTGGACAAGCGCCGCGGTTCGGCTTTGGCTGACGGCCAAGCAAACAGGAGGAAATGCATGCCCGCGCCCATGCGCCGCGCCCTGCTGACATCGGCCCTTGCCGGCCTTGCCCTGCCGGCCCTGGCGCAGGCCCCGGCCTGGTCACCCAGCCGGCCGATCCGGGTGATAGTTCCCTATTCGCCCGGCGGCGGCACGGACCTGCACATGCGGGTGCTGGCCGAGGCGATGCGCCCGCTGCTCGGCCAGCCGGTGGTGGTGGAGAACCGCGCCGGCGCCAATGGCGTCATCGGCTCGGAGATCGTGGCGCGGGCGGAACCGGATGGGCACACGCTGGTGGACGTCACCGGCGGGCATGTGACGAACAGATACGCCATGCCGAGCATGCCCTTCGACCCGATCCGCGACTTCACCCCCATCACCCTGCTCTCCAGCTACGGCATGGCACTGATCGGCGCGACTGCGGCGCCCTTCCAGGACCTGCGCGGGCTGCTGGCCTATGCCCGGGCCAATCCCGGCAAGCTGAATTTCGGCACCACCACCGCCTTCAACAGCGCCGCCCTGGCGGAGCTGGCCCGGCTGGGCAATGTGCAGGTGGAGGAAGTGCCCTATCGCGGCGGTGGACCGATGCTGAACGACATGGTGGCGGGCCATCTCTTCGCCGGCTGGTCCAGCCCGCAGACCGTGGTGCCGCACCTGGCCAGCGGGCGGATGCGCATCCTCGGCATCACCTCCACCCGGCGATCGGCCCTGCTGCCGGATGTGCCGACCATCGCCGAGGCCGGGGTGCCCGGCTACGAATTCAATGCCTGGACGGCGCTGCTCGGCCCGGCCGGCATGCCGGCGCCGATCGTGCAGCGGCTGCACGCCGCCATTGCCGAAGCCTGCGCCGACCCCACCGTTCGCTCGCGGTTGAACGCGCTGGGCGCCGATGGCGAGGTCGCCGGGCCGGAGGAACTGGCGCGGGTGATGCGGGAGGACGACGCCCGCTGGGGCGCAGCGGCGGCACGCGGCATGGTGCTGCGGCCGGGCTGACCAGACCTGGCCTGAGCCTCCCGGCGCGGGGCCGCATGGCCCGGCGCCGCGAATTGGTCGGCAGGCAGGATACAAGCCGCCCGGCCGGCGCAAGGCCGCATTGCCCGAGGCCGCGAACCGGCCGGCAGGATACAAGCGGTCTGGCCGCCGCGCGTCATAGCGGCCATATGGCGGCCATGCCGATCGTTTCCGCACCAGCCTCCGCCTGCCAGGCCATGCCGCCGCGCCGCGCGCTCCTCCTTCGTGGCGCTGCCTGCGGGGCGCCAGCATGGCGCTGATCCCTTCCTGGTGGAATGCCGGCACGCTGCTGCTGGGCGACCTTGCCGAAGGTGCGGAACGCGCCGGCCGCAGCCTGCTGGGGCAGGAACGCATCCGGCTGGCCGTCACCGGCCTTTCGCGTGCCGGCAAGACGGTGTTCCTCACCTCGCTGGTGGCCAACCTGCTGGCGGCGGGGCGCGGCCGGCGGACCCTGCCGGCGCTGGAGGAAAGCCTGAACGGCAGGCTGCGCGCCGTACGGCTGGTGCCGGCCGGGGTGGAAACCATGCCGCGCTTCGACGCGCTGGCCCATCTGCGCAGCCTGGCCGAGGACCCGCCGCACTGGCCGGAGCGCACCGGCGACCTCGCCACGCTGGAACTCGCCCTGACGGTTGAGCGGCGCAGCACGCTCGGCCAATGGCTGCCGGCGCGGGAGGTGACGCTGGAATTGCTGGACTATCCCGGCGAATGGCTGCTCGACCTGCCCATGCTCGACCAGGACTATGAAAGCTGGTCGGCGGAGACCCTGGCCCGGCTGGCGCAGGGCAGGCGGGCTGAGGCGGCACGGGATTTCCTGGCCTTCGTCCATGCCCTGCCGGCCGAGGCCCCGGCCGAGGAGGCGCTGGCCCGGCGCGGGTACGAACTGTACCGCGCCGCGCTGCTGCAATGCCGGGACAAGCTGGGCTTCCGCTTCCTCCAGCCCGGCAGGGTGCTGAAC
>JAEWCI010000406.1 GCA_023390705.1 Pseudomonadota bacterium | reverse complement strand
CCGGGGCCCCGTGGCCGGCGGCATCGCCGCCCCGGGGCAGCGCGGGTGTTGCCGCCAACCGAATCTTGGGGAAACGCAGCGATGCCCTTCCGGAAGGTGCTGGTCGCCAATCGCGGCGCGGTCGCCGCGCGGGTGATGCGCGCCCTGCGCCAGCTCGGCATCCGTTCCGTCGCGGTCTATTCGGAAGCCGATGCCCTGGCGCCCTATGTGGCGGAGGCGGACGAAGCCTATGCCATCGGCCCTGCCCCGGCGCGCGACAGCTACCTGAACCAGGACCGGCTGTTGGAAGTGGCGGCCAGTTGCGGCGCCGATGCGCTGCACCCGGGCTATGGCTTCCTGTCGGAGAATGCCGGCTTCGCCCGCCGCGTCGCCGGCGCCGGCCTGACCTTCATCGGCCCCTCCTCCCGCTGGATCGAGGCGATGGGCGAGAAGACCGGCGCCCGCGCCCTGATGGCGCGGCACGGGCTGCCGATGGCCGCCGGTTCCGGCCTGCTCGGCACCGACCCGGCGGCGGTCGCGGCGGCGGCGGCGCGCATCGGCTACCCGGTGCTGGTCAAGCCGGCCTCGGGCGGCGGCGGCATCGGCATGATCGCGGCGCAGGACGAGGCGGCGCTGCTGGCGGCGGTGGAACGCAGCCGTTCCATGGCCAGCCGCAGCTTCGCCGATGCGCAGGTCTATCTGGAAAGGCTGGTGGAACGGCCGCGCCATGTGGAATTCCAGATGCTCGGCGACCGCCACGGCCAGGTGCGCGCGCTGTTCGAGCGCGACTGCTCCGTGCAGCGGCGCCACCAGAAGGTGATCGAGGAAGCGCCGGCGCCGAATGTCCCGCGCGGCCGGGCCGATGCCCTGGCCGCGCAGATGGCGGCGGTGCTGGCGGATCTCGGCTACGACAATATCGGCACGGTGGAGATGCTGCTCGGCGCCGATGGCGAATTCGCCTTCCTGGAAATGAACACCCGGCTGCAGGTGGAGCATGCGGTGACCGAGATGGTCACCGGCCTGGACCTGGTGGCGGCGATGATCCGCTCGGCCGCCGGGGAGCGGCTGGAGGGCATCCTGCCGGCGGAGATCGCGCTGGAAGGCCATGCGGTGGAAGCGCGGGTCTATGCCGAGGACCCGAAGAATTTCTTCCCCTCGCCCGGCCCGTTGAAGCGCTTCCGCCCGCCCGCGCCGCGGCCCGGCCTGCGGGTGGATACCGGCTATGCCGAGGGCATGGTGGTGACGCCGCATTACGACCCGATGATCGCCAAGGTGATCGCCCACGGCCCGACGCGCGACGCCGCCATCGCCCTGCTCGCCGAAGCGCTTGGCGAATTCGAGGTGGCGGGCATCAAGACCAACCTGCCCTTCGTGCAGCGCGTGCTGGCCAGCGAGGCCTTCCGTGCCGGCGATGTCCATACCGGGCTGGCGCAGGAGTTGCGCGGCTGAATTCTGTTCCAAGGCAAAGGGGAAACAGCATGGCGGAGACGCCGATCAGGTCCGAGATCGCCGGCAATGTGTGGAAGATCCTCAAGGCGCCGGGCGATGCGGTGGCCGAGGAGGAGCCGGTGATGATCCTGGAATCCATGAAGATGGAAATCCCGGTGGTCGCCCCGCGCGAAGGCACCATCGCCGCCATCACCGTGGCCGAGGGCGATGCGGTGGCCGAGGACCAGGTGGTGGCGCGCCTCGCCTGAAGCGGGGCGGGGCGTGGACATCAGGCGCGGACGCGGCATAGCCTCTCCTCCATAACAAGGGGAGAAGGAACGTCATGCTGTCACGCCGCCATGCCCTGGGACTGGCCGCGGGCCTGGGCGCCGCCACGCTGCGGCCGGGTCCTGCCGCCGCCCAGGGCGCCTATCCGGACCGGCCGGTGCGCTACATCGTGCCTTTCCCGCCGGCCGGGCTTACCGACATCATGGCGCGCTTCATGGCGCAGAAGCTCTCGGAGATCTGGGGCAAGCCGGTGGTGGTGGAGAACCGCCCCGGCGGCAACGCGCTGATCGGCGCCGATGCCGCGGCCAAGGCCCCGGCCGATGGCTACACCCTGCTAGCCATCACCCTGACCCATGCTGTGAATGTCAGCCTCTTCCCGCAGGCGCCCTACGACCTGCGGCGGGATTTCGTGCCGGTCTCGGTGCTCGGCTCGCTGCCGCTGGTCGTGGTGGTGAACGCCAACAGCCCGATCCGCCGGCTGGACGAGCTGCTCGCCCGCGCCAAGACGGAACAGATGAATGGCGGCTCCTCCGGCAACGGCTCCCCGCCGCATCTGGGGCTGGAATTGTTCCGCCGCGTCGCCGGGGCGGGGGCGAACCTGGTGCATGTGCCCTATCGCGGCGGCGCGCCCAGCGTGACGGACCTGGTGGCGGGCAACCTCCAGCTCATGGTGTCCAACCTGCCGGAATGCATCGGCCAGATCCGCAGCGGAAGGCTGCGCGGCCTGGCCATCACCAGCGACCGCCGCCATGCCCTGGTGCCGGATATCCCCACGGTGCGGGAAGCCGGCGCGCCGGGGCTGGAGATGACCAATTGGACCGCCATGCTGACCAACGCCGCGGTGCCGCCGCCGGTCATCGCCGCGATCGAGCGCGCCACCCTGGCCGCCATCGCCGACCCGGAGGTGAAGCGCAAGGCGGAGGAAGGCGGCTTCGACGTGCTGGGCTGGGATGCGAGAAAGTCCCGCGAGTTCCTCGATGGCGAAACCAGGCGCTGGGCGCAGTTGGTGGCCGAGGCTGGAATCAAGGCGGACTGATTCGACTCCCGCAGGCCGCTGCACCCTTGCGGTGGCTTCGTCCCTGGCCCTGTATGGCCGGCGCTGCGGCCGTCCCTCCCGCGGTGCGGGAGGGATGGTGGGCGGCGCCCGACCCTGGATAGGCAGATCCGATGACCCTCCCTCTGGATGAGG
>JAEWCI010000305.1 GCA_023390705.1 Pseudomonadota bacterium | reverse complement strand
AGGCCACTCAGCGGCCCCCTTCCCGCAACCGCCCGGGGCAGCCGCCGGCGGCCGGTGGCGGAAGCCATGGCACGGAGCGCACCCCCCGCGTCGCGCACCCGCCCCACGGAGCCTGGCAATCCCTGGTGACCGTCATGTCGAGGATGCGCACTTGTGCGAAACCCGGTCCTGTCCTGCCTGGATTCCCGTTGACAGGGGCGCAATTCCCTTCGGAGGATCGCCCAAGGGTAGCGCAGGGACGAGGCGGGACGGCCAGCCCGGGCAGAACGGCACAAGGGGAATGAAGCGGCAAGGCACATCCTCATGAGAAAGCGCTTCACCGGGGGCCAGTCGGGGATGTTCGCCTGGACCGCGCGCATGATCCGCGAGGTCTCTCCAGCCCTGCAGGTTTCGGTCTGGGTGGAGGGCCTCCATGCCCCGAGCCGCCAGCCCTTGCCCGCGCCGCTGCAGGGCACGCTGCACCGTGAGATCCTGCAGGGCTATGTGCGCAGCCTGATCATCGAGACGGAGGACCACCGCCACCACACGGTGGGCTGCGAGCACGCGGTCGAGGAAGACATCGCCGCCAGGGCCGTCAGCCTGGTCTATTACCCCGAGATCGACTTCGAGGCGGAACTCGCCGCGGCGACACCCGGCAGGCAGGACGCGGAACTCGCGGCCTCCCTGGCCCGGGCCATCGTCGCCATGGACAACACCGAAGCGCAGGATCGGGCTGCCCTGGCAGGGTTCATCGAACGGCATGGGCCCGCGCTCCTCTCGCACCCTTCCATGGAAGTGCGCCGGCGCTTCGTCCTGCTGATGAAGCAGGAGCGGGAACTGAAGGAAGCTGCGCCGCTGCTGCTCGGGGCGCTGTCCGACCGCTGCGACGAGGTGCGCGAACTGGCGCTGGTGGACGTCGCGGCATTTCCGGAAGTCGCCCAGGCACCCGGTATCGGGGAGTTGCTCCTGAAGGCGCTCGAGAGGAACAACCAGAACGTCCGGGCCTATGCCTGCGAGGCATGCGGGGCCATCGCCGGCAGCGAAGCGGCCGGGCCGTTGCGCCAGATCCTCTTCGACCCGAAGGAGCATGTCCGCGAAGCGGGTTTCGTGGCGCTGCACCGGCTGCTCCAGCGAATCCGCATCGAGCTGGATGCCGAGGCCAGGGAGGAGATCCTGCGCGGCTGCGCCGAAGCGCTCGGCCGGGGTGAGAAGGGTGTGCTGCAGGCGGCGGCCCTGAGGCTCGGGTTCCTGGTGGAGAATTGCGACCGGCGCCTTGTCGCCGAAGTGCTCGGCGGCCTCGGCAAGCCCCTGGACCTGACGGCGGAGGATCAATCCTTCCGGCGGCGCGTCTTCTACCGGACGACCCTCGTCACCCTGCTGGCGAACCACGCGCATCTCCTCACCCGCATGCCGGAATTCGAGCCGGGGGTGCGCAGCGCGCTATACGCCCTCGCCGAGGAAATGCGCGCGCTGTACGAGGGCCAGCGGAAGACCCTCTGGCGTTCCTATCTGCGTGACTACGCCGTGCCGCAGCGGAAGAAGCGCGGGCAGGTCTTCGTCAACTTCGCGCATTCGCTCGCCGAATTCGGGGCCGTGGTGGCGGCGCTGCGGGAGGAGCTCGGGAAGGATGGCGTGCACCTGTTCATCAGCAAGGACATGAACCCGCGTTTCTCGGAGAATGTCCTGATACCGAAGGTGTACCGGCCCATCCAAGAATCGGAGCTGATGCTGGTGGACATCTCGAAGCACAACACCAATGTCGGCTATGAGCTGGGCCTGGCGGAGAAGTTCAACGTTCCCGTGACCATCGTGAGATCGGTCACATCCAGGATCAAGCCCTTCGACTTCGAGGGACATTTCGTGCAGTTCGAGTACGACCCCAGGAGCCCGGAGGCGATGGCCCGCTTCAAGACGAGGCTGGGGGAGCATCTCAGGCAGGCTGTCGCGCAGGTCGCGGCCAGCCGGGCGGACATAGCTCTGTAAGGCGGCATGGACGCTTCGGCCCCCGTCGATTTCGACATCGTCATCCCCACGCGGAACCGCTGTCCCTATCCCCCGGACGGTGACCTGGCGGTCCGGAACCCGCTGGTCTGGACGCTCGAAACCATCGCGGCCGATGCCGGCGCGCCGGTCCGCAGCGTGATCGTGGTGGATGACGCATCCACCGACCATACCGCGGCGGTGCTGCGGGCGATGTCGGTACTCCGGCCCTGGCTGCGCCTCTCCCATATCCGCCTTTCCAGCCATCACGGCTCGGCGGCGGCGCGCAATTGCGGGGTGCGCCTCGCCTCCAGCGAATGGCTGCTGTTCACGGATGACGACTGCCTCTTCGGCCGCCACGGCATCAGGCGCGCGGCCGAACTCGTCGCGCATCTGCGGCGGCGCGACCCGCGGCTGGCCGCGCTCAACCTGCCCTATTACCTGCGGCGCAGGACGCCCGCGCGCGTCGTGCCCGTTTCCGCGATCGGCGAATTCGATCCATGGCGGGGGCGCGTGTCCGGCAATTTCGACACGCTGCCCGATCGGCCGGGCGGCGCGGCGGTGGGAAGCGAGCGGCTCGCCTGCCCGATCCCGGTGCGGAACCTCGGCTGCACCTTCGCGGCCGGGCGGCGCAGCTTCCTCGCGGCCGGGGGCTTCCCGCAGGATTTCCACTGGAAGAATTCATATGGCGAGGAGACGGAGCTTGCCGCCCGGATGACCGAGGCCGGCGGCACCCTCTACTACGCGCCCGATCCGCGCTGCCACGTGGTCCACATGAAATACGGCGCGGAAATGCCGCCGGGCCCGGAGGAGGACGGCGCATCGCGCTTCACCATCCTGGGGAAAGCCTGCACCCTGGCCGAGCTTTCCGCCTGGAGCAACCAGCCCCAGGCGGGCAGCGGCAACCGCGTGGCCCCGGGCTATGCCGTGTACTCGCGGATACTGAGCTATTTCTGCATCATGGGCTCGCGGTCCGTCTGGGGGGCGTGCCGCTGGCTGTGGCATTCCTACCGGGACGTCGTGCATGCGCCGTCCGGCGCGGCCGCCGCCGGGCTGTCGCGCACCGAACGCGCGGCGATCTGGCGTTCCGCCGCCTGGCGCGGCTTCCGGCGCGCCTTCCGGCTGCGCCTGGCAACCCTTCCGCTGCACCATGAACGCCGCCCTTGACGCCTATCGCCGCGTCGCCGGCGAAGCGGCGGTCGCCGGCTTCCTCGAAGCGGCGCGCAGCCTTCGCGGCCTGCGTCTCCTGCATGTCTGTTCGAGCGGCCGCGGCGGCGGCGTCGCTGAGCTTCTGAAGCGCCAGGTGCCGCTGATGCGGCAGGCCGGGATCGAGGTTTCCTGGCTGGTGCTGCGCGGGGAAGCCGGCTTCCTGGCGATCACCAAGGATATCCACCGTGCGCTGCAGGGCGACCCCCGCCGCCTCTCGCCGGAAGCATGGGAGGGGTTCGAGGCAGGGGCGCTGGGATGGGCGGCGGGCAACCCGCTCGATGCCGATGTGGTGGTGATCCACGACCCGCAACCGTTGCCCCTGGTGCTCCTGCGCGGCAGCCGGCCGGCATCCTGGATCTGGCGCTGCCATATCGATCTCGGGTCGCCCGATCCGGCCGCCTGGGCGCCGCTGCTCCGGCGCTACGTCACGGGCTTCGACGCCACGGTCGTCTCCACCGCGGAGACCGCGGCCGCCTTCCCCTTTACTCCTTTCGTCAGCGCCCCCTCGATCGATCCCCTGTCGGACAAGAACCGCGAGCTCACGGCAGGGGAGGCCGCTGCGGCGGCCCGCCGCTACGGCCTGGGGGGGCGGCCCTATCTGCTGCAGGTCGCACGCTTCGACGCCTTCAAGGACCCGGTCGGCGTGGTCCGCGCCTTCCGGTCCGTGCGCCGGCAATTCGACTGCGAGCTCGTGCTGGCGAGCGGTTCGGCCGAGGACGATCCCGAACAGCTCGGCGTCCTCGAGCAGGTCCGCGCCGAGGCCGAGGGGCTGCGGGAGGTGCGCCTGCTGTTCCTGGAGCCGGATCTCGACCTGGACATCAACGCCCTCCAGCGCGGCGCCGCCGTCATCGTGCAGAAATCCCTGCGGGAAGGGTTCGGGCTGCCGGTCGCCGAGGCGATGTGGAAGGGAAGATGCGTCGTCGGCGGCCGCACCAGCGGCATCGCCCTGCAGATCGCCGATGGGGTGAACGGGTATCTCGTGGACTCGCCGGAAGAAGCGGCGGAGCGGATCCTGCGGCTGCTGCGCGACCCGCAGGGCGCGGCGGCGATGGGCGCGGCGGCGCGGGAATCGGTCCGCGAACGCTTCCTGGTGCTGCGCGAACTGACGGACTACTGCCGCATCATCAAGGCGGTCCGCGCGGGCGGGAGGCCCGGTTAATCCGCAGGGCCGAGCAGGCGGTCCAGCATGGCCTTGACGGCCCGCATCTGCGGCCCGTTCCGGGTAAGGTAGTCGGGGCCGGTATAGCCCCAGAAATCCCAGCACCGGTTGGGGTTGAAGGCCGCCTCGGTGGTCTGCGGGTAGAGCACGGCGATCCGGTTGGCGGCCGCCCAGCGGTTGTAGCCGGCATCCCGGATGAAGTCGTCATGCGCCCGGTCGGCGCCCCGGGCATCGGCATTCTGCCGGCAGCCATGGAAGGCGACATGCAGGCGGCAGCCGCCTTCCCGGCATATGGTGGGCAGGTAGAGATAGCCCACGCCGCTCAGGCCCGGCGCCGGGCCGCGGCGGTCGAAGAACTCGGTCTGGTCGAAGGCGAGCAGGCTTCCCGCGGCGTGCGGGTCGGCCGGCACGGTGTTGAAGCCCTCCGGGTGGAGGTGGCGGAGCAGCAGCAGGGCGGCGTCCCGGCCGCATTCGATGACGAAGGGCGGCTCATGTTCCGTGCAGCCCCGCTTCGGGTAGCGGCTCTCGGCGGGGAAGCTCTCCACCGGGATGCCGTGGTTGGCGGGGCGCTCCGGGTCGTTCGGCTCGACATGCAGCCTCTCCCCGCGCACCCCGAGCATTTCGTAGAGATCCCGCAACGCCGTGGCGGCCGCTTCGGGGACGATCTCGTCCCGCGCGCCACGGAAGAGCCAGACCCGGTCGTTCGCGAGATGGCGCGGGTCGTCGATGGCGCCGCGCCGCTGCGCATCCCGGATCAGATTGCGCGAATCCTCCGCGCGCGGCGGGGCCGGGCGGAGGCCCCAGAAACGCTCGCCGGCATAGTGGGTGCAGGCGACCAGCGCGGCGGAGAGCCTGTCGAGGAAGACATAGGGCCAGTAGGGGTTGGGAATCCGCTCGACGCAGCCATAGGGCCCGCCGGCGATGATGCCCGCCCCGCTCACCTCGGCAGCGTGGGCGATGTGGAACTGGTGGGCGAAGAAGCCGCCCGAGGACAGGCCGGACACCGTGACCCCGCCCCGTTCGAGCCGCAACCCGGCCGGAAGCCGCTCCCCGGTCGAGCGTGGCGCGGGGTCCGGGATGCGGTCGTGGTCCGCGCTGGCCGGCGCCGGCATGAGGAGGACGAGCATGAGGGCCAGTGGCGCGAAGGCTCGAACAAACCGGGTGCAAACCCTCACCGCGCTTCTCCCGCCGGCCCGCTGGCCGTCCGGTGCCGATCCGGCACCCGGGCTTGGCGGCGCGTGCCGCTACTAGACCATGAATCGGTGCGGACAGAAGCACCGATCATGGTCCAGCCTTCTGTTTTTTCGCGTGATTCATGCGTCCCGGCGGCCCCGCTTCAAGCGATCGCGCCTTATGGTGCCGGGCCTGGACAGGCTGGAGGATTCCCGATGGAAAGCGTGCGGCTCGCCAGGCTCCGACTGGGTTTCCTGGCCCTCCTGGCCTCGGCCGGCATGGCCGGTGCCGCGCTTGGGC
>JAEWCI010000285.1 GCA_023390705.1 Pseudomonadota bacterium | reverse complement strand
CACCGGCTGGTGGTAGGCGATGATCGCCAGCGTCTCCATCGCCGCCCTCGGCAGCCGGCGCGGCACCTCCACCACCCGGGTCAGGGCGGGGGCGAGGTCGGGGGCGGTGCGGAAGGCGAAGCCGCCGGCCACCTCCACCAGTTCCACCGGCCGGCCGGCGCAACTCGCGGCGAGTTGGGCGAGCACGGAGCGTGCCTCCAGCCCCTCCGGCAGCACCGCCTGCAATTTGTGGGGCGGCAGCGGCCGGTCGCTGGCGAAGATCAGCGCCTCCGCCAGCCGCAGCCCCTGCGCCATCAGCGCCGGGTCGGGCCCGGTGGCGCCGGTTTCGCCTGCCTCGCCGGCGGGCGAGTCCTGTATCTCGCCGGCCGGCTCAGGCTCAGGCATGGGCAGAGGCAGTTCCGGCATCGCCGCGGGGCAATCCGTGTCGTCATGCGGCGCGGACATCCTGCACCTCCTCCTCCTCGATGCGCCGGCGCAGCAGGATGGGCCCGAAGGCCTGGTCCTGGCGCAACTCGATCTCTCCGCCGCGCGCCGTTTCCAGCGCGGCGATCAGGGTGCTGGCGAGGGCCGCCCGGCGCTCCACCGGGTCGGTCAGCCCTTCCGGCAGGAAGCGCAGCAGCACCGCCCAGTCCGGCAACCTTCCCACCAGCGCGCCCAGCCGCGTCAGCGCGTCCTGCACCGTCCAGAGCTTGCGCGGCTTCGGCATATAGGGCCGGCGCGCCAGCGCCCGCCGCCGCGCCGCGGCATAGGCCTGCAACAGCGCGGGAAGGTCGGCCGAAATGCCCGAACGGTCCTCCAGCTTCAGCGATTCCGGCGCGCCGCGGGCGAAGATATCGCGGCCGAGTTGCGGCCGGCTGCCGAGCCAGGCCGCGGCGGCCCGCATCCGTTCCAATTCGGCCAGCCGGTCGGTCAGGGCCTGGGCCAGGGCCTCGGCATCCTCCTCCGGCCTGGCTTCCTCCGGCAGCAGCAGGCGGGACTTCAGCCAGGCCAGCCAGGCGGCCATCACCAGCCAGTCGGCAGCCAGTTCCAGCCGCACTTGGCGGGCCTGCTCCAGCACCGCCAGGAACTGGTCCACCAGGGCGAGGATGGAGATCTGCCGGATATCCACCTTCTGCGCCCGGGCCAGTTCCAGCAGCAGGTCAAGCGGCCCCTCGAAGCCTTCCAGCCGCAGATGCAGGCTGGGCGGGGCCGGTACCGGGGTGGTTTCAGGATCGCCGGTCATGCGCCAGGCCCATTGCCGGAGAGGAGCAGAACGAGCCCGAAGGCACGGGCGACCACATGCCGCAGCACCCAGCCGATCGGGTCCACCCCTTCCACCAGCCGCGGCAACAGGAAGACCACGCCGAGCACCAGCAGCACGCCCCAGCGTTCCAGTTGCATGAAGGGCAGCGCCAGCGGGGCCGGCAGCAACCCGGCGAGGATGCGGCCACCATCGAGCGGCGGGATCGGCAGCAGGTTGAACAGGCCGAGCACGAGATTCGCCAGGATCATCAGCAGGATGAAGCGATAGACCAGGGCCAGCGCGGCATCGGGCAGGACGGTTTCCAACCCCTGCACGGGATGCGCCGCCAGCCCGGCCAGCCAGGCGAGCAGGAAATTCATCCCCGGCCCGGCCGCGGCCACCAGCACCATCCCCCAGCGCGGGCTGCGCAGGCGCCAGATATTCACCGGCACCGGCTTCGCCCAGCCGAACATCCCCTCCACCCGGCCCAGGGTGAGCAACTGGCCTATCAGCAGGATACCAGGCAGCAACAGCGTGCCCACCGGGTCCACATGCCTGAGCGGATTGAGGCTGAGCCGCCCGGCGCGGCGGGCCGTGTCGTCGCCCAGGGCCAGGGCGGCATAGCCATGGGCGGCCTCATGCAGGGTGATGGCCATGACCGAAGCCAGCACCGCGACGGCCAGTTCCGGCAGCCAGCTCATCTCGCCAGAGGGTCATGCATGGGCATGGCCCTGCCTTGGGAGCCGGGCAGGCACGGCCTGCCGCTTTTCCAGGCGCCCCGCCCACCGCACGGGCCATGGATGGCCGAGCGCGCGCATCCGCTTCATGCCGCGGCAGCCAGATGCGAGTCGCGGGTCGCCAGAAGCTGAACGGTGTCGAGCGGCCGGCGCATCGCCGCCACCCTGCCGCGGGCCTCGGCGAGCCTGGCCTCCGCTTCCTCGGACAGTGCCGGGCAGGCTTCCAGCACGGCGGCGGTCTCGGCCAGGACTCCGGTGCAGTGCAGCACCAGGTCGCAGCCCGCGGCGATGGCCTGGCAGGCCAGCGCCCCGAGTGCCCCCTTCAGCGCCTTCATCGCCAGGTCGTCGCTGATCAGCACGCCGTCGAAGCCGATGGCGCGGCGGATCACCTGGCCGATGATGCGTGGCGAGAGGGTGGCCGGCAGTTCCGGGTCCAGGGATTCGTAGAGGATATGCGCGGTCATCGCCCAGGCGCCGGTATCGGCCAGGGCGGCGAAGGCGGCGCAGTCCAGGGCCAGGCTGTCGCGCGGCGCGGCCACCCGAGGCAGTTCCAGATGGCTGTCGGCGGTGGCCCTGCCATGGCCGGGGATGTGCTTGATGACCGGCACGCAGCCGGCCTGCTGCAGCCCCTCCGCCCAGGCGCGCCCCAGCCGGGCCACTTCGGCCGGGCCGGCGGCGAAGGCGCGGTCGCCGATGATGGTGTGGGTCTCCGGCAGGCGGAGGTCGAGCACCGGGGCGCAGACCACGTCGAAGCCCTCGGCGCGGCAGGCCTGGCCGATCAGCGCGGCATTGGCCCGGGCGGCTTCCTCCGGCAGGTTCTCGAAGGCGGCGGCGGCGGGAAAGGCGGGCCAGTGCGGCGGGCGCAGCCGGGCGACCCGGCCCCCCTCCTGGTCCACCAGGATCGGCGCCGCCTCGCCCAGTTCCTCGCGCAGCGAATCGGTCAGGGCGCGAAGCTGGTCCGGGTTCTGGATGTTGCGGGCGAAAAGGATCGCGCCGAGCGGTGGCGCCGCGCGGAACAGCTCGGCCTCCGCCGGGGTAAGGGCGGGACCTTCCAGACCCACGATGGCGGCCCGTGGCGTCATGCGCAATCGTCTCAAGGAGCAACCGGAACGCAGGCGACACCCCTGCCGCGCATCTGCTCGCACAGCGCGACCGCGGCGGCACGGTCGGCGAGGCCGCCGGTGCGCAGCCGCCACAGGGTCGGCTTGCCCTCGCGCTCCAGCTTCGTGATCTGAGGCTGGCGGCCGGCAAGTTCCGGCGCGCGGAGAACGAGCCTCTGCCATTCCCCACGGGCCGAAGTCTCGGAAGGCAGGGCGCCGAGCTGGACCTGTGCCCGGCCGCCGGGTGTGGGCGCGGTGCGGGCC
>JAEWCI010000281.1 GCA_023390705.1 Pseudomonadota bacterium | reverse complement strand
GGGTCGTGCACCGCGCCAACGCCGGAGGCTGCCTCCTTCGCCTGGCCGGGGGTCAGGGCGCGTGGCACCGGTGGCCGCAGCCGCGGGCCGCGCAGCCCGGCCAGCGCAACGGGGGCGATCTCCTCCTGACGCGCCAGGAAGCGCAGGAAGCCGCGCACCGAGGCGAGTTGCCGTGCCCTGGTGGCGTTGCCGGCGCCGGCCGCGGCGCGGGCGGCAAGGAAGGCGCGGATATCGGCCGGGCGCAGCGTGGCCAGCGCCGCGATATCCGGCTCCCCGCCCAAATGGGTGGTGAGGAATCCCAGGAAATCCGCGAGGTCGCGGCCATAGGCCTCGACCGTGTTGTCCGCCGCGCGGCGTTCCTTGGCCAGCCAGTCCAGGTAGCGGCGCCGCGCCTCGATGCCGGTCATGGGGATCATCCTGCCCGGCCAGGGGCCGCTCCGGCGGTCCCCGCCTGGATGGCCGGCACCGCGCCCGGCATCCGGGGGCGTTCACGCATCGGCATGAACGCAGGCGAACATCACCTCGCCAGGGCGGCGGCCACGGTGCGGCCGAGGAAGGCCAGGGTGGCATTCGCCTGGCGGGAGGGCAGCGCCGCCGGATCGCGGGCGCCGAGCGCCAGCAGGGTGGGCTGGCCGGTCCAGACCGGCACCCGGGCCAGCGCATCGCGCGTCACCAGCGAGGCCGCTTCCTGATGCAGCAGTTCAAGTTCGCTTGGCGCCGAACGCACCAGCGCGTCGCGCCCCGGTCCCAGCAACTGGGCCACCATGCCACGCGGCAGCTTCACCACGCCGTAGCGGTCCGGCACCTCGGCCAGCAGGGTGCAGGTTTCGATGCCGAGCAGGGCGGGGAGTTCCTGGGTGACAGCCTCCACCACGTCCTGGCTGCGCATCAGCGCCAGCACGGCCAGGCGCACCCGCATGTTGAGCCCGTTGCCGGCGCGGCCGGCGGATATGGCCGCATCCATTTCCGCTTCCAGCCCGCGCAGCCGCCGGCGTTCGGCGTAGAGCATGGCGGCCATGTGGTCGGCCAGCCTTTCGCCATGCACCCGCCGGGGAGGATCGAGGTTGCGGTAGAGTTCCGGCCGCTCTGCCAGGAACCCCGGATTGGCCCGGAGGAAGGCTGCGACCGCCTCCGGGGCCGGCATGGCGTCCGGCCCGATGGCGGTGGCGGTGGTGGCGGCGCGGCTGGTTGCGTTCACAGGATGCTTTGCCCCGTCTTGGCCCAGTCGGCCAGGAAGGCTTCCAGGCCCTTGTCTGTCAGCGGATGTTTCAGCAGCTGGCGGATCACCGCCGGCGGCAATGTGGCGACATGCGCACCCAATTTGGCCGCTTCCACCAGATGGATGGGATGGCGGATGGACGCGACCAGGACTTCCGTCTTAAGATGGGGGTAATTGCGGTATATAGTCACAATGTCGGCGATGAGACGCATCCCATCGGTCGCGATGTCGTCCAGCCGGCCGACGAAAGGAGAGATGAAGGCGGCACCGGCCTTTGCCGCCAGCAGGGCCTGGGCGGCAGAGAAGCAGAGGGTGACGTTGACCAGCGTCCCTTCATCGGAAAGGGTGCGGCAGGTGCGCAGGCCGGCTTCGGTCAGCGGCACCTTCACCGCCACATTCTTGGCGATGGAGCGGAGGTGGCGGCCCTCGGCCAGCATCCCCTCGTATCCGGTGGCGGTCACCTCGGCCGAGACCGGGCCCGGGGTCAGGGCGCAGATCTCGGCGATGACATCCGCCATGCGGCGACCGGACTTGGCGACCAGGCTGGGATTGGTGGTGACACCATCCACCAGCCCGATTTCGACGAGCGAGCGAATCTCTGCCACTTCGGCAGTATCGACGAAGAACTTCATGGGGGGCGACCGTTTCGTCTTTCCATTCACAGGCAGGATAGCCGATGAGCACGGTATCCCGAAAGCACCGCGTCAATAAAGACACGCTGGGCGTGGCTTCCGTGCCACGGGTCCGGGTGTTGCTGCCGCTGCCGCTGGACGGGGCCTACGACTACCGTGCGCCGCCCAATTTGGGGTTGCAGCCCGGCGATGTCGTCATCGTGCCGCTGAATCAGCGCGATATGTACGGGGTGGTGTGGGATCCCCCAACGGAGCCCGACGAGGTGCCGGTGGCGGAACACCGGCTGCGCGAGGTGGCGCAGGTGATGCCGGTGCCGCCGATGACCGAAAGCCTGCGCCGCTTCATCGAATGGGTGGCGGCCTACACGCTGAGCCCGCCCGGCGCGGTGCTGCGCATGGCGATGAGCGCGCCCGCGGCCTTCGAGGAACCGACGCCGCAGGTGGGCTGGATGCTGGCCGGGCCGGGCAGCAACCGTCAGCCGCGGCTGACGCCCGAACGCAGGCGCGTGCTGGCCCTGATGCAGCCGGGCGAGACCTATGCCGGCGGCCGGCTGGCGGAGCAGGCGGAGGTCTCCACCGGCGTGCTGCGCGGCATGGCCGATAACGGGCTGATCCGTCCCGCCCTGCTGCCGCGCGGCCGGCGCTTCACGCCGCCCGACCCCGCCCACCCAGGCCCCGCTTTG
>JAEWCI010000258.1 GCA_023390705.1 Pseudomonadota bacterium | reverse complement strand
GTGCTGAACCCCTTCGGCGAGCAGGCGGGGCGCATCGCTTCCCTTTCCTGGCTGCTGTTCGGCGGCGGGGCGGCGGTCTTCCTGCTGGTGATGGCGCTGCTGGCCTGGGCGCTGCTGGCCCCGGCGCGGCTGAGGGCAGGGATGGGCTCGCGCCGCTTCGTCATCCTCGGCGGCATCGCCTTCCCGGTGCTGGTGCTGGCGACGCTGCTGGCCCATTCGCTCGGCGTCTCCCGCGCCCTGGTGCTGCCGCGGGAGGAACAACCGCTGCGCATCGAGGTGATCGGCCGGCAATACTGGTGGGAGGTGCGCTACCCGGATGCCGGGGAGGGCGCCGTCACCGCCAATGAGCTCCGCCTGCCGGTGGGGCGCGAGGTGGAACTGCTGCTCGCCTCGGCGGATGTGATCCACAGCCTGTGGTTGCCGAACCTGCACGGCAAGATGGACATGATTCCGGGGCGGGTGAACCGCCAGCGCCTGCGGGCGGAACGCACCGGCGTGCTGCGTGGCCAGTGCGCCGAGTTCTGCGGGTTGCAGCACAGCCTGATGGCCTTCTGGGCGGTGGTGCAGGAGCCGGCGGAATTCGAGGCCTGGCTTGCCCGCCAGCGCGAACCGGTGCCGCCGCCCGCCGATGCCGGGGCGGCGCGCGGCATGCGGGTCTTCGGCGAGGCCGGCTGCGGCGCCTGCCACACCGTGCGCGGCACGGAATGGCAGGGGCGGCTGGGGCCGGACCTCTCGCGCGTCGGCTCCCGCCTCTCCCTGGCGGCGGGGGCGCTGGAGAACCACCGCGGCACGCTCGCCGGCTGGATCGCCGGGACGCAGGACATCAAGCCGGGCAATGCCATGCCGGCCTATGCCCGCGCCCTGGCCGGGGAGGACCTGCTGGCGCTCGCCGCCTGGCTGGAGGGGCTGCGGTGATGGACAACGCCCGCGAAGCCGCCGCGCGGCGCATGCCGAACCCCCTGCCGCGGCCGGACGAGGAATTGCGGCGGCTGGAAAAGGCGTGGGAGAAGCCCCGCGGCCTCGCCCTGCTGACCGAGTACAACAACAACCTGATCGGCCCGGCCTTCGTCGGCACGGCGCTGCTGTTCTTCCTGCTGGCCGGCGTGCTGGCGCTGATCATCCGTGCCCAGCTCGCCTTTCCCGGGCTCACGCTGGTGGACCCCGGCACCTACAACCAGCTCTTCACCATGCATGGCACGGTGATGATGTTCCTCTACGCGGTGCCGGCGGTGGAGGCGGTGGCCATCACCCTGATGCCCGCCATGCTCGGCACGCGGGAACTGCCCTTCCCGCGGCTCGGGGCCTATGCCTTCCTGATCTACGCCATCGGCGGGCTGTGCTTCTTCGCCAGCATCTTCTTCGGTGCCGCGCCCGATGGCGGCTGGTTCATGTACCCGCCGCTGACCAGCAAGGAGAATTCGCCCGGCATCAACACCGACATGTACCTGCTGGGCATCGGCTTCATCGAGATCTCGGCCATCGCCGGCGCGATCGAGCTGATCGTCGGCATCCTGCGCTGCCGGGCGCCGGGCATGACGCTGGGGCGGATGCCGGTCTTCGCCTGGGCGATGCTGGTCTTCGCCGGCATGGTGGTGTTCGCCTTCCCGGCGGTGATCGTCGCCAGCACGCTGCTGGAACTGGAACGCGCCTTCGGCTGGCCCTTTTTCCTGCCGGAACAGGGCGGCGACCCGCTGCTCTGGCAGCATCTGTTCTGGTTCTTCGGCCATCCGGAAGTGTACGTGATCTTCCTGCCGGCGGCGGGCATGGTCTCGATGATCGTCCCCAGCATGGCGCGGGTGCCGCTGATGGCGCAGGCGCTGGTGGTGCTGGCGCTGGTCGGCACCGGCTTCATCAGCTTCGGGCTGTGGGTGCACCACATGTATGCCACCGGCATCCCGGCGCTGAGCCTGGGATTCTTCGCCGCCGCCGGCTTCGCCGTCTCCATCCCTTCCGGCATCCAGGTCTTCGCCTGGATCGCCAGCTTCGCCGCCGGGCGCGTGCAGTGGGAAGTGCCGACCCTCTTCGTGCTCGGCTTCCTCTTCATCTTCGTGCTGGGCGGGCTGACGGGGGTGATGGTTTCCGTCACGCCCTTCGACTGGCAGGCGCACGACACCTATTTCATCGTCGCCCATCTGCACTACGTGCTGATCGGCGGCATGGTCTTCCCGCTGCTGGCGGCGCTGTACTACTGGGCGCCGGCGATCGGCCGGCCATTGTCGGACAGGCTGGGGCGCTGGGCCTTCTGGCTGCTCTTCCTCGGCACCAACCTGACCTTCTTCCCGATGCACATCAGCGGGCTGATGGGCATGCCGCGGCGCATCTACACCTATCCCTCCGGCTTCGGGCTGGAGCCCTGGAACCTGCTCTCCTCCTGCGGCGCGGCCATGGTGGCGGCGGGCGCGGCGGTGCTGCTGCTGGATGTCGCGCTGAATTTCCGCCTGGGCACCGGGCAGGGGAATCGCTGGCGCGCCGGCACGCTGGAATGGCTGGACAGCGGCGATTACGGCCCGCGCAGCATCCCCCGTGTGGCGAGCCGCTATCCGCTCTGGGACGAGCCTGAGCTGGCCCGCCAGGCGGAGGAAGGCGGCCATTACCTGCCGATGAGCGCCACCGGCCGGCGGGAGGCGCTGGTCACCAGCCCGGCCGAGGCCCTGCCGCAATATGTCGCCGTGCTGCCCGATCCCGGCTGGGGGCATGTGGTCGCCGCCATCGGCACCTGCGCCTTCTTCTTCGCCCTGACCGGGGAGCTTCTGGTCGAGGCCACGGTGGCCGGCCTCGTCACCCTCGGCGCGCTGCTGTGGTGGCTGTGGCACGGCACGGACCCCGGCCCGCTCGCGCCGCGCAGCGTGGAGATCGGTGACGGCATCCGCCTGCCGACCCATGCGACCGGTGCCCTCACCACCTCCTGGTGGGCGATGGTGGTGCTGATGCTGGTGCAGGGCACGGCCTTCGCCTGCCTGCTGGGAAGCTGGCTCTTCCTCTGGCTGGTGAATGGCGAGGCGATGTGGCCGCCGCCCGGTGGAGGGCGGCCGGTGGCGGGCTTCGGCCTGCTGGCGCTCGGCCTCTATGCCGCGGGCGGGCTGGCGCTGTGGGGCGCGGCCTGCCTGCTTGGGCGCGGCGCCGCCTGGCTGCCGCGCGGCGTGCTGCTGCTGGCCATGGCGCTGTTCGCCGCGGGTGCGGCGGCGGATGGCTGGGCATTGTGGTCGGGCGGGGTGCGGCCTGGGGCGCATGCCTTCGGCGCCGCCTCCTGGGCGATTGCCGCCTGGCAGATCATGCATGTGGCGATCGCGCTGCTGATGGCGGGCTATGTGCTGGCGCGCTCGCTCGCCGGCCAACTCGACGCGGCGCGGCGGCTCAGCCTGGACAATCCCGCGTTGTTCTGGGGCTACACGGCGGGGCAGGGCGCCATCGGGCTGGCGCTGCTGCACGGTTTCCCGGAATTGCTGGGATGAGCGGCGAAGCGTCCGGCCGGGCGCGCCCGGTCCCCCGCGTGCTGCTCTCGGCGATTGGGCTGGCGGTCTGGGCGGCGCATTTCGGCGCGATCTACGCCGCCAACGCCCTGGCCTGCGAATCCGGCCTCGCGGGGCGCAGGCTGCTGGGCCTGCCGCTGGTCCCCGCCCTGGTCGCAGGCTTCACCCTGCTGGCGCTGGCGGCGCTGGGTGTGGTGCTGCGCGCCTCGCTCGCCCGGCTTGACCCACCCTGGGGCGAAGGGGGCGAGGCCGAGCCGCGCTTCACCACCTGGTTCGCCGCGGCGGCCGCCGCGCTGGCAATGCTGGCGGTGCTGTTCGAGGCAGCGCCGGCACTGGTGCTGCCTCCCTGCGGGTAGGCAGGATCGACAGAGCGCCTGCGCCGGGGCGCCGGTGCCTGTGTCAGTCCGCGGCCAGGGCCATGCGGCTGCGGTTCAGCACGCCCATGACATGGTCCTCGGCGGCGTCCACCACCTGCTCCGTCTGCTCCGGGCTGAAGACATGGCCGGCGCCGGGCATGACGCGGTAGTCTATGCTGATGCCGCGCTGGGTGTTCAGCTTGTCCACCAGCTTGCGCACGCTGCCTTCCGGCACCAGCTCGTCATCGGCCCCGTGCAGGATCAGGCCGTTGCAGGGGCAGGGGGCGAGGAAGCCGAAATCGTAGTGGCTGGCCGGTGCGCTGATGGAGACGAAGCCGCCCATTTCCGGCCGGCGCATCAGCAACTGCATGCCGACATAGGCGCCGAAGGAATAGCCGGCGACCCAGAGGCTGTGGGCGTTCGGGTTGACCGCCTGAAGGAAGTCCAGCGCCGCCGCGGCATCGCTGATCTCGCCGATGCCGCCGTCATAGCGGCCCTGGCTGCGGCCGACGCCGCGGAAATTGAAACGGAGGACCGAAAAGCCCATCGCCTGGAAACGTTGATACAGGGCGTGGACCACCCGGTTGTTCATGGTCCCGCCATGCAGGGGGTGCGGGTGCAGCAGCAGCGCGACAGGCGAATTAGGCTTCTTGCTGTGATGGTAGCGGCCTTCGAGCCGGCCGTCAGGGCCGGCGAACATGACCTCAGGCATCGTCCCTTGGGTCCAATTCCGGTTGTGCCGTACGTATCAGGCCTGCCGGGAAGGGCGGGGGGATCTGCATTCCCGGCTGGACTGGCGCGTTACGGCGCTTGATGGGGAAGCCGTGAATGGCACCGTCCAGGTCTCCGCTGGTGTCGCATGGCGGCAGCAGCGGGTACCCGGTGCACCAGGCCCGAGGATGGAACCACCTTCCGTGCCGCCCCAATCGTTGACTGGGGAAGTCGGAATAAATAACCTTTTCCGTGCGACGCCCATTGCTGGGACATCCTGGCGCGGCCATGTGGTTCCGTTCGATCCTCAACAGGTCCCCAGGGACAGGCTCCCGAAACCCCAGGGGTGCTTTACTATAGGGTGGCAGGCCGGGCTTTCATAACGGATTCAAGCGTGGGGGCGATGATTCTCGGATTTGATCAGCGGTTCAGGCCGCTTCCACCCGCATTGGTAAGGGGCTGACGGTGCGACTTTCTACCCGTGGGCGCTACGGCGTCATGGCCATGGTCGAACTGGCTGCCCGCGAGGAGGCCCGCGGCGCAGGGCAGGTCCCCGGCAGCGTCAGCCTGGCGGAAATCGCCGCCGCCCAGCAGCTTTCGCTTGCCTATCTGGAACAGCTTTTCGGCCGGCTGCGGCGTGCCGGGCTGGTGATCTCGGCGCGCGGTCCCGGGGGTGGCTACCGGCTGGCCCGCCCGCCCGGAACCATCTCCATCGCCGACATCGTGGACGCGGTGGACGAGTCGATCCGCGCCACCCGCTGCGAGGGCGGCCCGCCTGGCTGCCTCGCCGGGGAGCAATGCCTGACCCATGATCTCTGGCAGGAACTGGGCGAGCAGATCCGGCTGTTCCTCGCCAACATGACCCTGGCCGATGTGGTGGGACGGCGGGTGCAGGGCCGGGCCAGCCTGCCGCGCCCGAAGCCCCTGGCCGGGGCGGCCGAGTAGCGCCCATGACCGCCCTCTACCTCGATGCCAACGCCACCGAGCCGCTGCGGCCCGAGGCGCGGGAGGCGGTGATCGCCGCCC
>JAEWCI010000218.1 GCA_023390705.1 Pseudomonadota bacterium | reverse complement strand
GGAGAAGGAGCGCGACGGCGGCCGCGGCGGCCCGTGCGGGTGTCATGTCGTCACCGTCTCCCCATAGGCCGTGCGCCAACCCCAGGCGCCCGAGCCATAGCCGCGCCGCGTCACCCGTTCCCGGTAGATGCTGGCGATGATCTCGCCATCGCCGGCGAGCAGGGCCTTGGTCGAGCACATCTCGGCGCAGAGCGGCAGCTTGCCTTCGGCGATGCGGTTCGCGCCGTACTGCGCATATTCGACCGCGGAGTTGTCGGCCTGCGGGCCGCCGGCGCAGTAGGTGCACTTGTCCATCTTGCCGCGGCCGCCGAAATTGCCGACGCGCGGATATTGCGGCGCGCCGAAGGGGCAGGCGTAGAAGCAGTAGCCGCAGCCGATGCAGAGGTCCTTGTCGTGCAGCACCAGCCCATCCTCCGTGCCGTAGAAGCAGGAGACCGGGCAGACGGCGGCGCAGGGCGCGTCGGTGCAATGCATGCAGGCCATGGAGACCGAACGCTCGCCCGGCTTGCCGTCGTTGATGGTGACGACGCGGCGGCGGTTGATCCCCCAGGGTACCTCATGCTCATTCTTGCAGGCGGTGACGCAGGCGTTGCACTCGATGCAGCGGTCCGCGTCGCAGAGGAACTTCAGGCGGGCCATCGTCTTCGCTCCTCCCTAGAGCGTGATCGCTTGACGCGGGATCGCCGGGAAGCGTGAATCACGCGGCAAGCCGAAAGCCGGACCATGGCCGGTGCTGCCATCCGCACCGGCCATGGTCTAGGCGGCGCGAATCTGGCACAGCGTGACCTTGGTTTCCTGCATGAAGGTCACGGGGTCGTAGCCGTAGGTGGTCACGGTGTTGACGCTTTCGCCGAGCACATAGGGATCGGCGCCCGGCGGGTAGAAGCGCCGGCGGTCCTCGCCCATGAACCAGCCGCCGAAATGGAACGGCATGAAGGCGACGCCGGGACCGACGCGATCCGTCACCAGCGCCTTGACGCGGCACCACTTGTCGCGCGGCATCTCCGGCCCCTGCACCAGCACCCACTGGCCCTCGCGGATGCCGCGGGCCTGGGCGTCGGCCGGGTTGATCTCGACGAACATGTCCTGCTGCAATTCGGCCAGCCAGGGATTGGAGCGCGTCTCCTCGCCGCCGCCCTCATATTCCACCAGGCGACCGGAGGTGAGGATGATCGGGAAGTCCCGCGCCAGGTCGTGCGAGCGCATCTGCACCGAAAGGCCGAGATGCGGCACGCGGTAGCCGCGGCGGTCGCGCAGGGTCGGGTAGGTGCCGTCCGGCGCCGGCGCGTTCGGGTCCGACGCCATCACCGCCGCCTGCTGCTTGCTCGGGAGCAGGTCGAGCCGAGGCGTGTTGATCGGCTCGCGGTGCACCGGCACGGGGTCCGGCAGGTTCCAGGCCACGGCCCGGGCCTTGCCATTGCCATAGGCCATCACCCCGTGCTCCATGGTCACGCGGATGATGCCGAAGGAAAGGTCGATGGACCAGGAGACGCGGTCCTCGTTCTCACCGCCGACGCGGCGGATGATCTCCTTCTCGTGATCCGTCAGCTCGTCGTACCAGCCAAGGCGCTTCAGCACGGCAACCGTGAATTCGGGGTAGCCGTCCTGGATCTCCGAACCCTTGGAGTAGCTGCCCTCGGCCAGCAGGGTCTGGCCGTTGCGCTCGACGCCGAAGCGTGCGCGGAAGGTGCCGCCGCCCTCCTTCACGTGCAGGCTGGTGTTGTAGAGGATGTGCGTCCCCGGGTGCTTCATCTCCGGCGTGCCCCCGCAGGGCCAGGGCAGGCCGTAATATTCGCCCGCGACCGGGGTGCCCTCGCGGCCGCGCAGCGTCACCAGGTCGAAATGCTGCTGGTTGGCCATGTGCAGCCGCAGCCGCTCCGGCGACTGCCCGCTGTAGCCGGTGCTGATCATCCCGCGGTTCATCTCGCGCAGGATGCCCTCGACCACGACGACGCCATCCTGCACGCCGATATGCCTGAACATCTCCTCTGCGAAGCCGAGGCGCTTCGCCAGGGCGTACATCACATCGTAGTCGTTGCGGCTCTCGAAGACCGGCTCCACGATCTTCTCGCCCCATTGCAGCGAACGGTTGGAGGCGGTGCGGCTGCCCACCGTCTCGAAATTCGTGCAGATCGGCAGCAGATAGGTGCCGTCGCGCCGGTTGGAAACCTGCGCATAGGTGGTCGGGTGCGGATCCGCCACCACCAGCAGTTCCAGCTTCTCCAGCGCCTTCACCATCTCCGGCATGCGGGTGACGGTGTTGCCGCCATGGCCCATCACGACCATGGCCTTGAAATTGTCGGGCTGCTCGACCTGGTCGCGCGGCAGCAGCACCGCATCGAACCAGCGCGTGGTGGGGATGCCCGGCGTCTCCATCAGCCGCTTGTCCACGAAGCGGCCCAGCATCCATTCGTAGGGCACGTCCCAGACCCGGCACCAATGGCGCCAGGCATTCTCGTCAAGGCCGTAGTAGCCGGGCAGCGTCGAGATATCGAGGCCGAGATCGGTCGCGCCCTGGACATTGGTGTGGCCACGGAAGATGTTCGCCCCGGTGCCCGGCGCGCCCACATTGCCGGTCGCCAGCAGCAGGATGCACAGCGCGCGGACATTGGCGGTGCCCACCGTCTTCTGCGTCTGGCCCATGCACCAGATGATCGTGGCGGGCTTGTCCCTGACCAGCAATTCGGCCACATGGCGCAACTGCGCGCCGGGCACGCCGGTGACCCGCTCGGTCTCCTGCGGGTTCCATTTCTCGACCTCGCGGCGCACCTCGTCCAGGCCATAGACGCGCTGGCGGATGAACTCCATGTCCTCCCAGCCATTCTGGAAGACGAGCCAGAGGATGCCCCAGGTGATCGGGATGTCGGTGCCGGGGCGGATGCGGATGTACTCCGTCGCATGCGCCGCCGTGCGGGTGAAACGCGGGTCGATGACGACCAGGTTCGCCCGGTTCATCTCCTTGCCGGCCAGGATGTGCTGCACCGAGATCGGGTGCGCCTCGGCCGGGTTGCCGCCGATGATGACCATCGTCCTGGCGTTGCGCAGGTCGTTGTAGCTGTTGGTCTGCGCGCCGTAGCCCCAGGTGTTCGCCACGCCCGCCACGGTGGTGGAGTGGCAGATGCGCGCCTGGTGGTCCGTGCTGTTGGTGCCCCAGAAGGCGCCGAGCTTGCGGAAGAGATAGGCCGCTTCGTTGGTGAATTTGGCGCTGCCCAGCCAGAACACCGCTTCGGGCGTGCTGCGCTGGCGGATCTCCAGCAGCTTCGCCGCGATCTCGTCGAGCGCCTGGTCCCAGGCGATGCGCTGCCACTCCCCACCCACGAGCTTCATCGGGTATTTCAGGCGCCGGTCGCCATGCACGATCTCGCGCACCGAGGCACCCTTGGCGCAGTGGGTGCCGCGGTTGATGGGCGATTCCCAGGCCGGCTCCTGGCCGATCCAGACGCCGTTCTGCACCTCCGCGACCACCGTGCAGCCGACCGAGCAATGGGTGCAGACATTCTTGATGCGCTGGATCGGTGCGCCGGGATCCTGCCCGGCCGCCGGCTCCGCCGCAACGGCCATGCGGGGCGGCAGCGCACCGAGTGCCGCCAGCCCGGCGCTGCCGAGCCCGGCCTGGCGCAGGAAGGCACGGCGGTCGAGCCCGCCCGAGGAGAGTGCCTGGTAGGTGGAGGCGAGGCGCTGCCTCGCTGTCGTGCCGTCGCTGCGCTTGATCAGCATGGCGGGCGCTCCCGTCCCGGTTCCAGGTCCTAGTAGCGATTGGTCAGGTAGAAGGCCCGCACGTGATCGGTCTCCCGGTAGCGGGCCTTGCGCTTCTCCGCCTCGCCTTCCTTCTGCGGCGGCAGCCCGCCGGTGCCGCCGTCGCGCTGGATGGCAGCCGCGGGGGCCACGGCCGCGGCGCCGGTGGCAAGGCCGAGCGCCCGCAGGAATCCCCGTCGCCGGGACGGCGCCGCGCTGTTCGGGGTCCGGTCCTCGTCCATGCCTGTCACCCTCCCGTCATGCCGGCAATTCCGCCGCGGCGATCTCGATCTCGATGGCCGTCCGCCCCAGGGCACCGACCGCGCGATAGAACCGCGCGGCCTCGGCGGCCTGCAGATCGGCGAAGAAACGCGCGGCCCAGGGACGAAGATGCAACGCGAAGAATTCCGCCGCGTCCCTGGGCCCGGCGCCCGCGAACGTGCCGGCGAGAAGGGTGGCGAAACTCTCGCATTCGAAGGCGATGTGGTCCTCCGGCTCCGCCACCCCCGGCGCGCGCCGCAGGCCGAGGCGCCGCAGCGTCGCGCGCAATTCGGCCAGCGGGCGTTCGTGCAGGAAGCCGGTCAGGTAGTAGGAGGCGAAGGGCACCAGCTCCCCGCGTCCCACGCCGATGAAGAGCCCGTGGTATTCGCGCTCCACCGCCGCGGGGCCGGTGGCAGCCGCGGCCGCGGCCAGCCCGACGCAGGCTTGGCCGAGGGGCGAGTTGTCATCGCCCCGCAGCAGGCGCAGCCTCTCCAACAGGCCGGTGTCGGGCGGGCCCGCGAGCAGCCGCGCAAGCAGTGCGAAGAGCTGCGCGCGCTCGGCGTCGATCATGTCCGGAGCCGTTGTCGTCACGCTCCCAGCCATTGCCGTGCCATGCCGCGAGCCAAGCCGTTCGGCCGTGCCGGCCTTGCCTTCCGCTCCCAGGCTGCGCCCATCCCTGGCCGCGTCGCAAGCCCTTCCGTGGCCAAGAATGCGGGAGCGGCTCGCGAAGCCCGCGCCGTCCCCTCCGGGATCCTGGCCCATGCGCCACCCGGCGCGGCAGAGGCCATCCGGTCACCTGCCTTCCGCTGTCTGGCGTGGCGAGCCGGCCACCGCCGTCACACCGGCAC
>JAEWCI010000135.1 GCA_023390705.1 Pseudomonadota bacterium | reverse complement strand
GGTCGATGTCGTTGCCGTAGAGGCAGAGCCCCGCCTCCAGCCGCAGCGAATCGCGCGCCCCGAGCCCCGCCGGCTGCACGCCGGGCAGCGCCAGCAGCGCCTTGGCCAGCGCCTCGGCCTGGTCGGCGGCGAAGGGGCAGGCGACATAGCCGATGGCTATCGGCCCCCCCAGGGAGGGGCCGAAGCCGCCGGAGGTGATCTCGCCGATCGCCGCACCATCAGGGGCGTGGATCGGGGTATGGGCACGCGCCGGCTGGCGGCCTTCCGGCTTCAACCCGACGCGCAGGCGCCGCGCGCCATTGGCCAGTTCCTCCCGCACACGCTCGGCGCCGGGGAAGTCCCAGGCCATGCGGCGGCGCTTGCCGATGCTCCAGACCAGCGCCGCCTCGACGGGGCTGGTCGTCTCGTCGATGTCGCTGCCATAGAGGCAGAGCCCGGCTTCCAGCCGCAGCGAATCGCGCGCCCCGAGCCCGGCGGGCTGCACGCCGGGCAGGGCCAGCAGCGCCTTGGCGAAGCCTTCCGCCTGTTCGGCGGGGATGCTGATCTCGAAGCCGTCCTCGCCGGTATAGCCGCTGCGGCTGACCAGGGCGGGCACGCCGCCGATGCTGGCCTCCGCCACGCCGAGGAAGGAGAGCTTCGTGAGTTCCGGCGCCAGGGGCCCGATGGCCGCGGCGGCGCCCGGCCCCTGCAGGGCCAGCAAGGCGTGGTCCGGCAGGCGCTTCAGCGTCACGCCGGCCGGCAGCGCCGCCTCGATCCGGGCGAAGTCCTCATGCTTGCGGCTGGCATTCACCACCAGGAACAGGCGGTCGCCGAAATTCGCCACCATGAAATCGTCGAAGATGCCGCCCTGGTCGGTGGTCAGCAGGCCGTAGCGCTGGCGGCCGGGCTTCAGCCCCTGCACATCGGCCGGCGTCAGCCGTTCCAGCGCGGCGGCGGCGCCTTCGCCCAGAAGCTCGGCCTGGCCCATATGGGAGACGTCGAACAGGCTGGCGGCGGCGCGGCAGTGCAGGTGTTCCGCCATGATGCCGGCCGGGTACTGCACCGGCATGGCATAGCCGGCGAAGCCCACCATGCGCCCGCCGAGCGAGCGGTGCAGCGCCCCCAACGGGGTTTCGAGAAGCTGGTCCGGTGATTCGGCCACGGGTCCCCCTGCCGCAGTCGCGGCGGTTCAATTCCGTGGCCCCCCTCTGTCCCGTGACCTGAGAGATTCGGCCCCGCCCGCAGGGGGCGGCCGGGCCTTACTCCGTCGGTGCCAACGCAAGCTTGCGCCGGGCTTTCCAGAGTTCCCTTCCCCACGCGGCCCTTTTGCCTGAGCGTTTCCGGGGGCCGGTTGCGCCTTCGGCGGCCTCCCCTCCTCCAGCAGGCGGGGCGGCTCTCTCCCGCGCAGGATCAGCGGGTGGTTTGGTCTAGACCATGATCGGTGCGGATGGAAGCACGATCACGGTCCAGCTTCCTGTCCTGCCGCCTGATGCAGGCTCTTCGGCGATCCCGCCTCAAGCGATCGCGCTCAGCCTGCGCCGGTGGCCGGGCGCAACCTTCCTGCGCGGGCGGGCCGCCGGGCCGGAAGCGTCAGCGCGGCCCGCGGCGGCGGTTCAGCGCCAGTTCCTCCGGTGTCAGCACGAAGCCGACCACCACACGGTAATCCTGCGCCCGGCGCGATTCACTGACTGGCAGGGTCACCCGCACCGGTTCGCTGTTCGTCGTCACCCGGGTCTCGTTCGGGTTGAAGGTCAGCCTGTCGCGGAAGCGCTGGACATTGAGGATGGCATCGGTGCGGTTGTCCACCACTGCCAGCATCCAGGGCAGTTCCACCGTCCGGCTCTGCGCGGCCGGGCCGCGTTCCACCGAAAGCCCGGCGACCACCTCCATCTCGATGCTGCGGTTGCCGCGGCCGGCCTCGCAGGTGCCGTTCACCGAGGTCAGCCTGGCGTCGAATTCCACGCCGGTCAGGTCCTGCGCCGCGCCGGCGCGGTAGCGGGTGAGGTCGGCGGTTTCCGCCGGCATGGATGGCCGGGGACAGGCGACCGGCAGCGCGCCGCTGCCGCTGCTCTCGCAGCCGGCCAGCAGCAGCGACGCGAATCCGGCAAGGATCAACCCTCTTTGCAGCGGCATGGACACCCTATCTTACCCCTCGTGACACTGGCGGCGGCCGGCACCCTACCCGCCCACCGGTCGGGGCGATACGGCACCGGCTTGTTCCCAAGATGGCGATTCGCGCCCCCCGGTGTTTCACCCCGGGCGCGCGCGGTCTAGTGTGCCGGCCGCACACTCTGCCCGGCCGCCGGACCGGGAAGCAACCCGCCGCCCCGCAAAACAGGCGAAACGACGGAATGATGGACCAGAAGCCCAGCCTCAACGTGCTGCTCGCCGGCCCTCGCGGCTTCTGCGCCGGCGTGGACCGCGCCATCAAGATCGTCGAGGAGGCGATTCGCCGCTACGGCGCCCCGGTCTATGTCCGGCACGAGATCGTCCACAACCGCTTCGTGGTGGAAAGCCTGGAGAGGCAGGGGGCGGTCTTCGTCGAGGAACTGGACGAGGTGCCGGACGATGCGCCGGTGGTGTTCTCGGCGCATGGCGTGCCCAAATCCGTCCCGGCCGAGGCTGTCCGCCGCAAGCTGTTCTATCTGGACGCTACCTGCCCGCTGGTCAGCAAGGTCCACCGCGAAGCCGAGCAGCATTTCGCCCGCGGCCGGCACATCCTGCTGATCGGCCATGCCGGCCATCCGGAGGTGGTGGGCACCATGGGCCAATTGCCGGAAGGCACCGTGACCCTGGTGGAGGACGAGGAGCACGCGAAGGTGGTGCCGGTGCCACGGGACCGGCCGCTGGCCTTCATCACCCAGACCACGCTTTCGGTGGACGACACCGCCGGCATCGTGAAGGCGCTGCAGGCGCGCTTCCCGGAGATCGCCTCCCCCGCCAAGGAGGATATCTGCTACGCCACCACCAACCGCCAGGCGGCGGTGAAGGCCATCGCCCAGCAGGGGGCGGAGCTGATGATCGTGGTGGGGGCGCCGAATTCCTCCAACTCCCTGCGCCTGGTGGAAGTGGCGGAACGCGCCGGCTGCCCGCGGGCGATGATGGTGCAGCGCGGCCGCGACCTGGACCCCGCCATGCTGCGCGGCCTCCGCAGCATCGGCATCACCGCCGGCGCCAGCGCCCCGGAAGTGCTGGTGGAGGAGGTGCTGGCCCGGCTGCGCGAGCATTTCACCCTGGCCATCGAGGAAGTGGTGGTGGCCGAGGAGCGCATCACCTTCAAGCTGCCGGCCGCGCTGAACGCCTGATACCGCCTCGCCTGAGTTCCGCCCGCGGCCCGCGCAGCGCCCGGCGTGTGAGGGGTACCAATGCGTCGGCATTCGTGCAGGCCAGTATGAGCCCGGCTTCCCGGGCGGCCGTTGCCTCGGCCGCCCCCGGGCGCTAACCGCCCCCCGATGGCCGTCTATACCGAAGTCTCCGACGAGGCGCTGCGCGCCTTCCTGGCGGATTACCCGCTGGGCGAATTGCTCGCCTTCCGCGGTATCGCGGAGGGGGTGGAGAATTCCAACTACGCGCTCCGCACCACCGCCGGCGACTTCATCCTGACCCTCTACGAAAAGCGGGTGGACCCGGCGGAGTTGCCCTATTTCCTCGGCCTGATGCGCCATCTGGCAGCGCATGGCCTGGCCTGCCCCCAACCGGTGGCGGGCCATGACGGGCAGGCGCTGCGCGAGCTGGCCGGGCGGCCGGCGGCGATCTGCACCTTCCTCGACGGCGTCTGGCCGCGCCGGGAGCGGCCGGAGCATAGCGCGCCGCTCGGCACCGCGCTGGCGCAACAGCACGCCGCCCGGGCGGAATTCCCGCGCCG
>JAEWCI010000202.1 GCA_023390705.1 Pseudomonadota bacterium | reverse complement strand
TGCTTGGCCTGTCCCTCACCGCCTGTGTCGTCCACCCGGGCGGCCGCTACTATGGGGGAGGCCATGGCTACCGGTCACATGGCTTCGCCTATGCGGCACCAGCCTATGGCGGCTGGCATGGCGGTGGCCGGGGTGGTGGCTGGGGCCAGCACGGCGGCTATCGCAGCTGGCGCTAGAGCATGATCCGGTGCGGATGAACGCACCGGTCACGGGCCGACCTTTTTCGCCTGACACTGACGGCCGTTAATGTTGACCCATCAACGGCCTCCTCAATCGCCGGGCGGCTTGCGCCGCAAAGCTTAACTACGCCGTCACGGACTCCCATTCGAGGGTTCCCATCGCAGCGTGCTGCGATAGGGTCCCGCGCGCTCGGCATGAATGGAACATTCATGCCGCTGGTAACGAGTCACGGCCCTTGGCGATCCCGTCCTGGCCGCCAGGGGCAAGCCGGTTGGGCAAATTTCCGTCGCCGGCCTCGACTCAGGCCCGCTTCCGCTTGCGGGCCGAAGCTTCCTCAGCCGTCGGTGCCAGCAGCGGCGCCAGGAAGCGCCCGGTATGGCTTTCCGGCGTCGCCGCCACCGCTTCCGGCGCGCCCTGGGCGACGATCCGCCCACCGCCGTCACCACCCTCCGGCCCGAGATCGAGAAGCCAGTCGGCGGTCTTAATGACCTCGAGATTGTGTTCGATCACCACCACCGTGTTGCCGGCCTCGACCAGCGCGTGCAGCACCTGCAGGAGCTTGCGGACATCCTCGAAATGCAGGCCGGTGGTCGGCTCGTCCAGGATGTAGAGGGTGCGGCCCGTTGCCCGCCGCCCCAATTCCTTCGCCAGCTTGATGCGCTGGGCCTCGCCGCCCGAAAGGGTAGTGGCCTGCTGGCCGAGATGGATGTAGCCCAGGCCGACTTCCTTCAGCACCTTCAGCCGGTCATGGATCGCCGGCACGGCGGAGAAGAAGGTCACCGCCTCGTCCACCGTCATCTCCAGCACATCGGCGATGGACTTGCCGCGGAACTTAACCTCCAGCGTCTCGCGGTTGTAGCGCTTGCCCTTGCAGGCATCGCAGGTGACGTAGACATCCGGCAGGAAGTGCATCTCGATCTTGATGACGCCGTCGCCCTGGCAGGCTTCGCAGCGGCCGCCCTTGACGTTGAAGCTGAAGCGCCCGGCCTTGTAGCCGCGGGCGCGTGATTCCGGCAGCTCGCTGAACCAATCGCGGATCGGCGCGAAAAGGCCGGTATAGGTGGCCGGGTTGCTGCGCGGGGTGCGGCCGATGGGCGACTGGTCGATGTCGATGATCTTGTCGAGCAGATCCAGCCCCTCGATCCGCTCATGCGGCGCCGGCACCGTGCCCGCGCCCATCAGCCGGCGCGCGGCGGCCTTGTAGAGGGTTTCCACCACCAGCGTGGATTTCCCGCCGCCCGAGACGCCGGTGACGCAGGTGAAGGTGCCGAGCGGGAATTCCGCCGTGACCTCCTTCAGGTTGTTGCCGCTGGCGCCCACAACCCGCAGCAGGCGCTTGGGATCAACCTTGCGGCGTGCCGCCGGCAGCTCGATCCGACGACGGCCGGAAAGATAGTCGCCGGTCAGGCTGGCGGGGTTGGCGGCCACTTCGGCCGGCGTGCCCTGCGCCACCACGCGGCCGCCGCCAGCACCGGCGGCGGGGCCGATATCCACCAGGTGATCGGCGCTGCGGATGGCGTCCTCGTCGTGCTCCACCACCAGCACGGTATTGCCCAGGTCGCGCAGGCGCCGGAGGGTGCCGAGCAGGCGTTCATTGTCCCGCTGGTGCAGGCCGATGCTGGGTTCGTCCAGCACGTAGAGCACCCCGGTCAACCCGCTGCCGATCTGCGAGGCCAGGCGGATGCGCTGCGATTCGCCGCCCGAAAGCGTGGCGGAGGAGCGGGAGAGGGAGAGGTAGTCCAGCCCGACATCCACCAGGAATTGCAGCCGTTCCTCGATCTCCTTCAGGATGCGGCGGGCGATTTCCTGGCGCTGCGGCGTCAGCGTTCCGGCCACCGTGCCGAACCATTCGCGGCAGCGGCGGATGGAAAGCTCGCTCGCCTCGCCGATATGCTTGCCGGCGACCTTCACCGAAAGCGCCTCCGGCTTCAGCCGGTGGCCATTGCAGGCGGGGCAGGGCTTTTCCGCCTGGTAGCGCGTCAGGTCCTCGCGCGCCCAGGGATTGTCGGTTTCGCGAAAGCGGCGTTCCAGGTTGGGCAGCACGCCCTCGAAGGGCTTCTTCACGTCGTAGCCGCGCAGCCCGTCCTTGTAGCGCAGCGTCACCACCTCATCGCCGGTGCCGTGCAGGATGGCCTTCCGCACCTTCTGCGGCAACTCACCCCAGGGCGTGGCGGTGCTGACCTTGAAGTGCTTCGCCAGGCTTTCCAGCGTCTGGTCGTAATAGGGGGAGGAAGCGCCGGTCCAGGGCGCGATGGCGCCTTCCTCAAGGCTCCGCAACTCGTCCGGCACCACCAGCATGGGGTCGAAAAAGGTCTGGGTACCCAAGCCGTCGCAGGTCGGGCAGGCGCCCTGCGGGCTGTTGAAGCTGAACAGCCGCGGCTCGATCTCCTCGATGGTGAAGCCGGAGACCGGGCAGGCGAATTTCGCGCTGAACACCGTTCGTTCGCCGCTCTCCGCATTCTCGG
>JAEWCI010000130.1 GCA_023390705.1 Pseudomonadota bacterium | reverse complement strand
ACCCGAGGCCGCATCGGCGGGCGGTCCACCCGAACCCTCGCGCCTCGTCGTGGAGATCATCCGGTGAAGACCAAGCTCCCGCACCTCCGCATGCCCCAGCTCGACCCCCAGCAGCGCCAGGTGCTGGCGATCGCCCTCGCGCTCGCCCTCGTGCCGGTGATGGCGCACGCGCAGACGGCGGACACCATCGTCCAGTGGTTCGTCACGACCTACGCGCGCGGCCTCATCAACGCCGGCATCATCGCGCTCGCCATCCTCTTCCTGCTGATGCGCTTCAGCGTCGGCATCGTCTGCGCCGTCGCCGGGGGCGGGCTGCTCTTTGCCAACCGCGACGTCGTCGCCGGCATGTTCGGCGTCTGACCGTGGCGGCGCGGACCGAGGCGGAGCGGCGGGAGATGGAGGACACGCTGCATGTCGGCGCGACCCGGCCCGCCATGCTGCTCGGCCTCCCCGTGCTGCTCGCGGTCGCCCTCCTGCTGCTCGGCTATCTCGTCTGGATCAACGTCACCGGCTGGAGCGGGCTGGTCTGGGCCGTGACCGTCACCGGCCCCGCCTGGGTCTTCGCCCGCTTCACGGTCGCCCACGACCTCTACGGCATCGACGTGCTGCTGGGCTGGTTCCGCACCGGCGGCCTCGCCCTCGACCGCGGCGCCTGGGAGGGGGCCTCGACCCGCAGCCCCCTCCCCCTCCGGCTGCCCGCTCGCGCCAGGGGGATGCGCCGTGCTTGACGAGATCCGCGAGCGGCTGACCTTCCGCGACAAGCCGGCCGACGAGTACCTGACGATCGACCGGCACGTGGCCGACGAGGTCTGCATCCTTGAGGACGGCACGCACCTCGCCGTCGTCCGCTTCGACGGCAAGGCGCTCGGCCTCCTCGACGAGGACGGCCGCTACGCGGAGCGGCGCCGGCGCCACGCCGTCTACCGCTCGCTCGCCGGCGCGGGCGTGGCGATCTACGAGCACCTGGTCTGCCACGACCGCGTCGAACCCTTCCCGCTCGGCCGCTTCCGCAGCGCCTACGCCGAGGCGCTGGCGCGCGACTACCACGCCGCAATCTCGCCCGGCCTGTTGGCCCGCGAGTGGTTCGTCACGGTCTTGGTGCGCCCGGGCCGGGTCACGGGCCTGCTGCGCCGCGCCCTGGGCAAGACGGCCGAGCGCGACGAGACGGTCGTGGCGGAGGTCGAGGATCGCTGCGCCACACTCCTCCGCGCCCTGCCGGACTACGGCCCGCGTCGCCTCGGCATCCGGCGGGAGCGCGGCATCGCCTTCTCCGAGAT
The DNA here is from genome assembly GCA_023390705.1 of Pseudomonadota bacterium. Classification (GTDB taxonomy): domain Bacteria; phylum Pseudomonadota; class Alphaproteobacteria; order Acetobacterales; family Acetobacteraceae; genus JAEWCI01. The sequence continues at coordinate 1,827 of JAEWCI010000130.1, read as the reverse complement.
CGCGGAGGCCATGCGCCTCGTGCTGTACGCGCGTTGGGCGCCCGTGCCGGTGCCGGACGGGAAGCTTGCCGGCGCGATCTACACCGACCGCGCCCTCTGCGACCGCGGCGGGGTGGAGATCCAGGCCCCGGCCGGCCCGGCCTTTGCCCGCAGCTTCGGCTACCGGGACTACCCCGAGAAGGTGCCGCCCTGGGCGCTCGACGGCCTCGCTGCCTTCGGCGGGCGCATGGTGATGACCAACAGCTTCGGCTTCCTCACCCGCGCCTCGGTAACCGACCGGTTCGGGCTGCGCGAGACGCAGATGGAGAACGCCGGCGACCGCGCCGCCTCGCTGATCGAGGGGCTCGGCGACATGATGGACGACGTCGCCAGCGGCCGGACCGTGTCCGGCGATCACCACTGGTGCGTCACCGTACACGCCGACGGCTATCCCGCGCTGGCCGCCGCCACGGGGGAGATGCGCTCCCTCCTGGTGAACGCCGGCCTCGCCGTCGTGCCGGAGAGCTGGGGGAGCGAGCCGGCGTTCTGGGGCCAGCTACCGGGCGCGCCGTCCTGGCTGCGCTGCCGGCACGGCGTCATCTCCGGCTACAACTTCGCCTCCCTCTCGCCGCTGCTCGGTTTCCCGCGCGGCGGCGGCCGGGGCCACTGGGGCGCCCCCCTCCTCCGGCTCCGCACCGCCGGCTCGACGGCGCACGACTACCAGCCGCACGTGGACGGGGTCGGGCACACCCTGCTCTTCGGGCCGACGGGCATCGGCAAGACCGTGGTCCTCGCGCTCTGCGCGGTGCTGATGGAGGCGCAGCTCGCGCCCGAGGGCGGCGTCGTGGTCGTGCTCGACGCCGACGGCTCCAACGAGCTGACGGTGCGCGCCTGCGGGGGCGCCTACACCCGGATCCTGCGCGGCCAGCCCTCCGGCATGGCGCCCTTCAAGGCGCTGCCCGACACGCCGGAGGCGCGCGCCTGGCTGCTGGAGTTCACGCTCGGCCTCATCCAGAGCGACGGCGGGCCGATGCCCTCCCCCGGCCAGGTCGAGCGGCTGGCCCGCGGCATCGCCTTCCTGCTCCGCCGCCGGCCGGAGATCCGCAGCTTCGCCGCGCTCCGCCAGTTCGCCGACCATGCCGAGGGCGGCTGCGGCGAGCGCCTGGCGCGCTGGTGCCGCGGCGGGGCGCTGGGCTGGGCCTTCGACGGCGAGGAGGACCGCATCCGCCTCGACGCCGGCATCGTCGGCATCGACAACTCGGAGCTGCTCGCCGAGGACGCGGCGACGGTGCGCGCCCCGATGGCGGCCTACCAGCTCTTCCGCATCGGCGAGCGCGTGGGCACCGGCGTCCCCGGCGCCGTGCTGGCCGACGAGGCGCAGGCCTACCTGCCGGACGCCCGCTTCGCGGCGGGGTTCGAGCGCTTCGTCACCCGCCTCCGCAAGGGCAACGGGATGCTGTGGCTGGCCATGCAGCAGCCCCAGGCGGTCCTGCGGCACCCGATCGGCCAGGCGCTCGTCTCCAACAGCCCGACCAAGCTCCTCTTCCCGAACCCGGCGGCCGAGGCCGAGGCCTACCGCGAAGGGCTGCACTGCACCGAGGGCGAGCTGGAGGCGGTGCGGGAGGGCATGCTCGCCGCGGGCAAGGGCACGTTCCTCGTCAAGCGCGAGGGCGGCAGCTTCGTCGCCCGCGCCGACCTCTCCTCCCTCCCCGACCACCTCGCCGTGCTCTCCGGGAACCCGCGCCGCCGCGCGCTGGCGCACCGGATCATGGCCGAGGTCGGGGAGGACCCCGCCGCCTGGGTTCCCGAGTACCGCCGCCGCCACAGGGAGGCCGACCAGCCATGACG
>JAEWCI010000103.1 GCA_023390705.1 Pseudomonadota bacterium | reverse complement strand
TTCCAGGTGCCGGCCGAGGCCGGGCTGGTGCATCTGCTGCTGGCCCGCCTGCCGGAGGACGAGCCGGTGCTGGCCGCCGACCGCCGCCAGGCCGTGCGCCTGGCTGCCGAGCGGGCGCGCGAGGCTTCCGCCGCCTTCCGCCGGCATGGCGCCGACTGGGACGAGATGCGCGCCCTCGACCTGCCCGCCGCGGCCATCGAACAGGCCCTGCTGGCCGCGCTGCCGCCGCACATCCCCCGGCTGCTGGATATCGGCACCGGCACCGGCCGCCTGCTGGAATTGGTGGCCGACCGCACGGACCGGGCCCTGGGCGTGGATGCCAGCCGCGACATGCTGGCGCTGGCCCGTGCCCGGCTGGCGGAACGCGGCATCGCCGAACGCGGTGCCGTCCGCCAGGCGGACATGTACCGCCTGCCCTTCGCCGACGCGCAATTCGATGTCGTCTGCCTGCAGATGGTCCTGCACTACGCCGAGGACCCCGCCGCCGCCCTGGCCGAAGCCGCCCGCGTGACGCGGCCCGAGGGGCTGCTGATGGTGCTGGACCTCGCCCCGCATGACAGGACCGAGTTGCTGACCGGATACGCGCATCGCTGGCCCGGCTTCGACGATGCCGCGCTGTCCGGCTGGCTGGGCAGCGCCGGCTGCGCTGCCCAGGCGCCCATCGTCATTCCCGGCGCGCTGGAGGTGCGGCTGTGGTCCGCCCGCCGGCTGCCCGGCCCGGTTGCCGCCCCGCTTCCCGCGCTCACCTTCTGACCCGCGAAAGATCGCCCCCATGGCCCGTCCGCATCTGCTCCAGGCTTTGAAGGACCACGTGCTGCTCTGCGACGGCGGCATGGGCAGCCGGGTGCAGGCGCTGACGCTGGACATAGAAAAGGACTACTGGGGCAAGGAGAACTGCACCGAGGTGCTGAACCTCTCCCGCCCCGACCTGGTGCGGGAAATCCACCGCGGCTACTACGAGGCCGGCGCCGACATGGTGCTGACCAACAGCTTCGGCGGCAGCCCCGTCACCCTGGGCGAATTCGACCTGGCCGGGCGCGCGCATGAGATCAACAGGCTGGCCGGCGAACTGGCGCGCGAGGCGGCCGAGAGCTTCGCCGATGGCCGGCACCGCTGGGTGGTGGGCGATATCGGCCCCGGCACCAAGCTGCCCAGCCTGGGCCATATCGGCTACGACGCGCTGGAGGCGGCGCTGACCGAGCAGTGCCGCGGGCTGATCGCCGGCGGCGTGGACGCGCTGCTGACCGAAACCAACCAGGACACGCTCTACATCAAGGCGGCGGTGAACGCGGCCAAGGCCGCCATCCGCGAAACCGGCGTGGACATCCCGGTCTTCGTGCAGGCGACGGTGGAGACCACCGGCACGCTGCTGGTCGGCCCCGACATTGCCGCCGCGGCCACGGTGGTGCACGCGCTGGACGTGCCGCTGATGGGGCTGAACTGCGCCACCGGGCCGCAGGAGATGGCGGAGCATGTGCGCTGGCTCAGCCAGAACTGGCCCGGCCTCATCAGCGTGCAGCCCAATGCCGGCCTGCCGGAACTGGTGGACGGCAGGACCCACTACCCGCTGCAGCCGGCCGAGATGGCGGTGTGGATGGAACGCTTCGTCCGCGAGGACGGGGTGAACCTGATCGGCGGCTGCTGCGGCACCTCCACCCCGCATATCGCGGCGCTGGATGCCATGCTGCGCAAGCTGGGTGGGCACCGCCCGGCGCCGGTGGCGCGGAAATCCTACTGGGTGCCCTCGGTCGCCAGCCTCTATGGCGCCGTCTCGCTGCGGCAGGAGAATGCCTATTTCTCCATCGGCGAGCGCTGCAACGCCAATGGCTCCAAGGCCTGGCGCGAACGCCAGGCGGCGCATGACTGGGATGGCTGCGTCGCCATGGGGCGCGAGCAGGTGAACGAGGGCAGCAACAGCCTGGACATCTGCACCGCCTTCGTCGGCCGCGACGAGCTGTTCGAGATGAGCGAGGTGGTGAAGCGCTTCACCGGCAGCGTGAACGCGCCGCTGGTGATAGACAGCACCGAGACGCCGGTGATCGAGGCGGCGCTGAAGCTGCATGGCGGCAAGCCGATCATCAACTCCATCAATTTCGAGGATGGCGAGGGCCATGCGACGGACCGCCTGGTGCTGGCGAAGAAATTCGGCGCCGCGGTCATCGCGCTGACCATCGACGAGGTCGGCATGGCGAAGACGGCGGAGGATAAGCTCCGCATCGCCCGCCGCCTGGTGGATTTCGCCTGCAACAGGCACGGGCTGCCGCAGAGCGACCTGCTGATCGACCCGCTGACCTTCACCATCGCCACCGGCAACGAGGACGACCGCAAGCTGGGGCTGTGGACGCTGGAGGGCATCCGCATGATCCGGGAGGAATTCCCGGACATCCAGATCATCCTCGGCCTGTCCAACATCAGCTTCGGCCTGAACCCGGCGGCGCGGCACGTGCTGAACAGCGTCTTCCTGGACCATGCGGTGAAGGCCGGGATGACCGGCGCCATCGTGCATGTCTCCAAGATCAAGCCGCTGCACCTCATCGCGCCGGAGGAGGTGCAGGTCGCCGAGGACCTGATCTTCGACCGCCGGCGAGAGGGCTACGACCCGCTGCAGCGGATGCTGGAGCTGTTCGCCGGCCGCAAGGCCGCCGACACCGCCACCCGCAAGCGTGCCGAAACGGCCGAGGGGCGGCTGAAGGACCGCATCGTCGATGGCGACCGCAAGGGGCTGGAGGACGACCTGGCCGAGGCGATGGCCAAGGGCATCGCGCCGCTCGACATCATCAACGGCATCCTGCTGGACGGCATGAAGGTGGTGGGCGAGCTGTTCGGCGCCGGCAAGATGCAGCTTCCCTTCGTGCTGCAAAGCGCGGAGACGATGAAGGCCGCCGTCGCGTATCTCGAACCGCATATGGAGCGGGTGGAGGGCCAGGAGAAGGGCACCATCGTGCTCGCCACGGTGAAGGGCGATGTCCACGACATCGGCAAGAACCTGGTGGACATCATCCTGACCAACAACGGCTACCGCGTGGTCAACCTCGGCATCAAGGTGCCGCTGGCCGACATGCTGGCGGCGGTGCGGGAGCACAGGGCCAACGCCATCGGCATGTCCGGCCTGCTGGTGAAGTCCACCGTGGTGATGCGCGAGAACCTGGAGGAAATGGCGCGCCAGGGCCTGACGGTCCCGGTGCTGCTGGGCGGCGCCGCGCTGACCCGCAACTATGTGGAGGATGACTGCGTCCGCGCCTATGGCGGCGGCGAGCCGGCCGGCCGCGTCGCCTATGCGCGGGATGCCTTCGACGGCCTGCACCTGATGGACAAGGTGATGGGCAATGGCTTCGACGACTACCTCGCCGCCATCCAGTCGCGCCGCAAGGGCAAGCCGCGCAACGAAAGCCGCGTGCTGGGCCAGGCCGACCCGCGCGGCTTCGCGCCGGTGGACCCAGCCTATGCCCAGGAACGCCGCCGCCGCGTGACGGCCGGCGAGCCGGTGCCGGACCCGCCCTTCTGGGGCGCGCGCGTCATCGAGGCGGCGCCGCGCGCGGTGGTGCCCTTCGTCAATGAACGCAGCCTCTATCAATTCCAGTGGGGCTTCCGGAAGCAGGGCCGCAGCCTGGAGGATTTCCTTTCCTGGGCAAAGCAGGAATTGCGGCCAATGCTGCGCCGCATGCTGGCGCTGTGCGAGGAGCAGCGCATCCTCCGGCCCCAGGCCATCTATGGCTACTGGAAATGCGCCGGCCAGGGCAACGACCTGATCCTGTTCGAGGAGGACGGCGTCACCGAGGCCGCCCGCTTCACCCTGCCGCGCCAGCCGAAGCATGATGGCGAGTGCATCGCCGATTTCGTCCGCGACATCGAGGACGGACCGCTGGCGCGCGACGTGATCGGCCTGCAGGTGGTCACCATGGGCCAGAAGGCCAGCGAGGTCGCGCGGCAGTGGTTCGGGGACGACCGCTACCAGGACTACCTCTACCTGCACGGTCTTTCGGTGGAGATGGCGGAGGCGATGGCGGAATACGTCCACAAGCGCATCCGCACCGAACTCGGCTTCGCCGACCAGGACGACCGCGACATGGAGAAGATGCTGAGCCAGGGCTATCGCGGCGGCCGCTACTCCTTCGGCTACCCCGCCTGCCCGCGGCTGGAGGACCAGGCGCCGCTGCTCAGGCTGCTGGATGCCGAGCGGATCGGCGTGAGCATCAGCGACGAATGGCAGCTCCACCCGGAGCAATCCACCAGCGCCATCGTGCTGCACCACCCGCGGGCGAAGTATTTCTCGGTCTGACTTTGCTCCCGCCCCGCTCCGCCGCACCGATCATGGCGCGGCGTTCGGATGATGAGAGGGCACGGTTTTCCCCACCGTACCGCCCTTAACCAGGGCCAAACAAGAAGATACGAATACGGAAAGTTTGCTTCGGGGAACACTTTATGCAGTTGGGCTGCTTGGCGCGCCTGCCTGTACTGGCAGCGCTTACGGGGATGGTTGCTGCCTGCCAGCCGGCTGATCCTGACTGGGCAAACAAGCTCGCGTTGCGCATCGGTGCCCCCCGCGAGAACGCAGCGCAGGTCCGAGAAATGCAGACTGCTCGTTTCGACTCTGCTGCTGAGGAGCAGTTGCTGCGTGAAGCAACACAGGTACTCCAGGACCTCGGCTTCACCATAGAGGAAAGCGCGCCGCAATACGGTGTGCTGGCAGGCAGCAAAGACCGCGACGCCACCGAAACCGGCCAAGTCGTCGCCCAGGTGGTGCTGACCGTGGCGGCGGCCTTTCTAGGTGTCCATTACAATCCGGTGTGGGATACTGATCAGGTGATCCGCGTAACCCTCACCACCCGCCCACTCGCTCATAGGGAGCAAGCCATGCGGGTGACCTTCGAACGCGTCGTCACCAACAATCACGGCGTCTCCCGCATGGAGGAGTTGACCGGGCCTGAGTATGCCAGCGGGTTCTTCGAACGTGTCCGCAGCGGCCTCGCTACGCATGGGAGTTGAAGCGATGTGCCGCCCACTCATCCTCATCGCCCTCGCAGGCCAACTCGCTGCCTGCGCCAATACCAACCCGAGCGTAGTGTTCGAGCCAAGTAAGAAAAGCGCAGTGGAGTTGCGTGCTGCCCAAGCACGCCAAATACCAGGCGATACCAACAGCGTCATGCGCGGGGTAATCGCCACGCTGCATGACCTTGGCTATCGCATCAACCGAGCGGCGCCGGATTCCGGCACGGTTTCTGCTACTCGCAACACCGCACTGCGTATGGCTGTCGTAGTCCAGCCGCGCTCGCCAGAGCTTTCCATAGTGCGGGCTAACGCCACCATTGTCGCTCTGCACCGAGAAGCGCAGGTAGACTCGCCGGAGTTTTACCAGCAGAATTTCTTTGAGCCCTTGGGAGCGATGCTGCACCGCGAACCGGTTGCCTTACCCGAGGACGCCGCAGCGCCTGAAGCCATGCACCCCACCGCAGAACGGAACACAGCCCGTGAACGCGCGGCGGCTACCGGCCAGCCATCACCGGCCAGCGACACCGCAACAACTCAAGCCCGGGACTGACATAAGATGACACCACGCCAACTTCTCTCTGCCGTCTGTCTTGCCTCGGGGTTAACTGCCTGCGTCCCTGCCAGCCAACATGCGCAAGACGTCGCGGCTGCGAGCCAAGCTCAGCAGAGACTTACTCTCGGCACGGTGCAACGCGAAATCCGCGTGGGCATGAGTGGGGCCGAAGTTGCAGCCGCGTTGGGCTCGCCCAATATCGTCACCAGCGACGAAAGGCGGCGCGAAACCTGGGTTTATGACCGGCTTGCTACGGAACGGGTACAGTCATCCAGCGCTGGAGGAGTGAATGTGCTGCTGCTTGGAGCGGTCGGCAGTGCAGGGGCGTCGCAGACCACTCAGCGAGCCCTGACCGTCATCATCCGCTTTGACGAGGCAGCCAGGGTGCGCGACTTCTCTTACCGCTCCAGCAGTTTCTGACGTGCCGTATGGACCGGCGCGCGACACTCGTAACTCTGCTCGCCAGCTTGGTCGGTTGCGCGCCTACGCCCGCGCAGCAGGCCGCTGCCCTTGCGCCCAGCACCACTGCCAGTGCCTCACGTGCTAGGCAGTCCCGCCGCTTCGATACCACTGATGCCACTCTTATGTTACAGGCAGCAATGGGTGCATTGCAGGATCTGGGATTCACCATAGAGGAAACCCAGGCGCAGTTTGGTGTCATAGTTGGCACAAAATTATCCGGCGCCCAAATTCGGGCTCAGGTAGTGGTACGGCCGGCTTCGGACCCTCGCTCCACCATTGTCCGCACTACCTTCCAGCGAATTGTCGTCCGACCTGGTGCCATGCTTAGCATTGGCGAGACAATGGACGAGCCCGAGCTATACCAGGGCTTCTTCGAAAAACTGGCTCAGTCCGCCTTTCTCACCGCATACGAGATCTGACCCTATGCTCCGCCCCGCCGTGGTCGCGCTGCTGCCCATGCTCGCTGCCTGTCAGATGGACAGCCGCCAACAGGTGCTGGCTAGCGCCAACACTCAGGCAGCACAGCGGGCCATCTCTACCCGCGCCTTCGATACCAGTGACCAAGCCAAAGTATTCCAGGCAGTAATTGCTACTTTGCAAGATCTCGGTTTCGTAGTGGACCGAGCAGACAATGTGCTGGGAACCGTGAGCGCTACGCGTTTTGGTAGCAGTCTGGTGCGTTTCACTGTCACCATGCGTTCGGGTGGTGGAAATCGCACGATTGTACGTGCCTCGGGCCAGCTAAACCAACATGAACTTTCAGATCCCGCTCCGTTCCAGCGCTTCTATGAAGCGCTATCCCAGGCACTTTTCCTGCAAGCAAACAACATCGATTAAACTCCCCGGTCGGCTAGGCTTATGGAGGGCGTGCCCCTCTCCGGGGGTCCGGCCCCAACGCATCAGCACCGCAAGTTTTGCCTGGGCCGGCCTGTTGCGATGCAGGCCATGCCCCGGCAGGCTGGGCGCATGTACAACCCCGCCGCCTTCCGGGAGGACCGCCCGGACATCCTCCATGCCCTGATCCGCCAGGCCCGGCTGGCCCTGCTGGCCAGCAACGGCGCGGGCGGCCTGCCCGAACTCAGCCACCTGCCGCTGTTCCTGGTGGCGGAGGAAGGGGAGCATGGCGTGCTGTACGGCCATCTCGCCCGGGCAAACCCGCATTGGCGGGGGCTGGCCGCCGCCGGCCGGGCGGTGGCGGTGTTCCGCGGGGCGGAAGCCTATGTCTCGCCCAACTGGTATCCCTCGAAGCAGGAACACCACCGCGTGGTGCCCACCTGGAATTACGAGGCGGTGCACGCCGAGGGCCCGGTGGAGGTCATCGAGGACCCGGCGCGGCTGCTGGCCATTGTCACCCGGCTGACCGAGGCGAATGAGGCCGCGCAGCCCCGCCCCTGGCAGGTGAGCGACGCGCCCGAAGCCTTCATCGCCGGCCAGTTGAAGGGCATCGTCGGCCTGGCGCTGCGGATCGAGGTGCTGACCGGCAAGCGCAAGCTCTCGCAGAACCGCCCGCCGGCGGACCGCGATGGTGCCATCGCCGCCCTCGCCGCCAGCCCGGACCCGCGCGACCGCGCCACCGCCGCGGCCATGCGCCAGGCGGCGGAGAACCCGCCAGGGGGCAAGCCGCAGGCACCGTGACCGAGATCGGCTTCTACCACCTGACGCGCACGCGGCTGGAACAGGCGCTGCCCAGGCTGCTCGGCCGGGTGCTGGGCGGTGGCGGGCGCGCCATGGTGCTGTGCGGCGGCCCGGAAAGGCTGGCGGCGCTGGACGCGGCGCTGTGGCTCTCCTCGGACCCGGACTGGCTGCCGCATGGCACCCCCGCGACGGGCCATGCCGAATTGCAGCCGATCTGGCTGACCACCGAGGATGTGGACGCCACCGGCGCCCCCAACGGCGCCCGTTTCCTCTTCCTGCTGGACGGCAGCGAAAGCGCGCGGCCGGATGCCTTCGACCGGGTGCTGGACCTGTTCGACGGCAATGACGAGGCGGCGGTGGCCGCCGCCCGGCAACGCTGGAAATCCGCCAAGGCGGCCGGCCACGCCCTCAGCTACTGGCAGCAGGGACCCCGGGGGTGGGAGAAGAAGGGCTGACCTTCACCCCTCCAGCCTGATCCCGGTCAGCTCCACCAGCCCGCGCCAGCGTTCCAGCTCGGCGCGCTGGAAGGCGGCGAATTCGGCGGCACCCAAGGGGGCCGCGCTGAAGCCGGCGCGCTCCAACTGCGCCACCAGCCCCGGTTCGGCCAGCAGGCGCGGCAGCAGGGCGGACAGGCGCTCGATCACCGCCGCCGGGGTGCGGGCCGGGGCGAAGAGGCCGAACCAGGCATCCACCGCCATATAGGGCGCGCCGGCCTCGGCCAGGGTCGGCACCTCCGGCAGGTCGGGCAGGCGCCGCGGCGCGCCGATGCCGAGGCAGCGCAGCCGCCCGTCCTTCACCAGCCCCACCACCTGCGGCCAGGTGGAGACGAAGAAATCCACCACCCCCGCCACGGTGTCGGTCGTCGCCTGGGCGCCGCCGCGATAGGGAACATGGGTGGCGTTCAGCCCGGCCCGGCGCACGAAGCTCTCGGCGATCACATGGCTGGCGGAGCCGATGCCGGTGGAGGCGTAGGTGATGGGCTGCGCCTTGCCGCGCGCCACCAGTTCCTCCAGCGTCCGCGCCGGGCTGCCGGCGGGCACCACCAGGGCGTGGTGCACCTCGGCCAGCCGGGCGACCGGGGTGAAATCCTCGACCGGGCGGTAGGAGAGGTTGGGCACCATCACCGCGTTGGCGGCATGGGTCTGGTTGTTGCCCAGGCTCAGCGTGTAGCCATCCGGCGCCGCCACCGCCACTGCCTGGGTGCCGACCACCGCCGCGCCGCCCGGGCGGTTGTCCACCACGAAGCTGGACCCGGCGATGCTTTCCTGCAGCCGCTGCGCCACGGCGCGGGCCAGCACATCGGTGCTGCCGCCGGGCGGGTAGGGCACCACGATCCGCACCGGCCGGGCCGGCCATTCGCCGCTGCCCGGTGCCGCCCCCTGCGCATGGGCCTGGGCATGAGCGGCGACCGGCAGCAGCAGGCTGGCAGCAAGCAGTTGGCGGCGTGACGGCATGGTGAGACCCCTTGTGTTGCGGCCATCTCGCATGGCGGAAAGTTGAACGGCAAGGGCTCGGTTGCTCAACCGCCACGCTCGCTCCGTTGCGGAGGTGATTGTTAGGATTAGCCATAGTCCCGCCACAAGGGTCGGGCAGGCTGCAACCATCAGGAGGTGCAGTGGCATGGTTGGAACACTCTGGAGCGAATTCCTCCGCCGCCTGCTGCTGTCCGCCAGCCTTGCGGGCGCCGCCGGAGTGACCGCGGACCAGGCGGAGGCCGCGCTGCCCGGCAAGGACCCCGCAGTGCTGCCCGCCCCGGCGCCCGGGGCTCCGGCTACCGAGCCGGCGACCGAGACGGAACAGCATTAGGGCGGTTTCACCGTGACCGTGCATGGTGAACCGCTCTGGTCGATTGTTTTTCCGCATTTTCCGAGTCGCCGAGTCAGCCCACCCGGTTTGAAAATGCTCCAGCAGCCCGCGGCCGAAGCCCGGGACAAGACCCGCGCTGACGCAGCGCGGTCCGTGGCGGGGATTCGGATGCCGCCACGGACCCGGTGGCGCTACCGCGCCGCGGCCTGCCGTTGCTGCGGCCGCTCCCCGACCGGTATCATAACGTGGGCATAGGGCGTGCCTTTCCACATAACATAAGGGCCGCCGCCATGATGCGCGGCCGGCAGGGCCTCCAGGAGCGCCGGGTCGGGGACCAGCATCATCACGTGCGGCCCTTCGACCATCCAATCGTTGTTCGCCGTCGGCTGGGTGTCGAAGGGGTTGATGTTGCTTGCACCGCCGTCACGGCTGTCGCCGGCCAGCATATAGGCGAGGCCCACCCGGGACGGGGTGAAGGGCTGGCGCTTCGACCAGGCATCCAGCCATGCCATCCATACCTCGTCGAGGCACATGGGGCCGGCAAGGTTGGGCGGTGCCGGCAGGCAAGTGAAGCCGGGCGGGCCGTCCCGCAGGACGTTGCCGTTGAAATCCATCACCTTGACGGTATCGCGGAGGGTCGGCGGCGCCGCGCTGAGCGCGCTGCGGATCATCGTATCCCGGTCGGCTGGCGAGGGCGTCGCCGAGGCAGGCTGTTGCTGTGCCTGCGTCTGTGCCCGCCCATCGGGTGCAGCCATGCAGAGAAGGCCGAGCGCAACCGCTGCGCCGGCAAGCATCGGGCAGATCTTGGTTGGGTTTCGCATGACGCCTCGTTCTCCCTCGGAGCGGGAAGGCACGGGCTGCGGCCTCGGATCGGTCCGCGAAAGGATCTACGGGCCGACCAGGCGGTCGCCGCTCGTCTGACCCGCGATTGGCCGGGACGATGCGTCGCCTGACAGGGGGCCCCCCGGAGCGGGCGTCCGGGTGGCCGGCGTATCTCGTCCCGCGGGTACATCAGCACCCCGGGCGATGGAACCTCAAGGAAAATCACGTCGAACACCCTGCCGACCCAGGGTCCGCATGCCGGCCCTGGAGGGGTTTCACGGTGGCCGTGCGCGAAACCGCTCCGGCTTGTTGCTCTTGGCATTTCCCGGGTCGCCGGGTGATTCCTCCCGGCTCGGGGATACCCTACCGGAGCCCGGCGAAGAACCCCCGCAGCAGCGCCGCGCTCTCGCTCTCCCGCACGCCGCCCACCACCTCCGGCGCATGGTGACAGGAACTCGCGGCGAAGATGCGGGCGCCATGCTCCACCCCGCCGCCCTTCGGGTCGTAGGCGCCGAAGACCACCCGCTTCACCCGGAAGAAGCTGGCCGCCTGGGCGCACATCGGGCAGGGCTCCAGCGTCACCCACAGCGTGCAGTCCGGCAGCCGCGGCTCGCCGCGCGCCGCCGCCGCCGCCCGCAGCGCCATCATCTCGGCATGGGCTGCGGCGTCGTGGCGCGCCTCCACCTCGTTGCCGGCGCGGGCCAATACGGCGCCGGCGGCGTCGGTCACCACCGCGCCCACCGGCACCTCGCCGCGCGTGGCGGCGGCGCGGGCTTCCGCCAGGGCGATTTCCATCGGAGTCATCGCCACCATCCTTGCCCCGGCGCGCCGAAGGGGTCTAGCAAGCGGGCATGAGCAAAAGGCCCGTGATCGGCGTCACCCTGGATGCGGAGGAGCCGGGCGGCTACTCCAAGCTGCCCTGGTATGCGCTGCGCAAGAACTACTTCTCCGCCCTGGCCGGGGCCGGCGCCCTGCCGATCGCCCTGCCGCACCACCCGGAACTGGCCGCCAGCTACCTGGACGAGATCGACGGGCTGCTGGTCACCGGCGGCGCCTTCGACGTGGACCCCTCGCTCTATGGCGGCGGCCCGGCGCATCCCACCGTCACCCTGAAGGCCGGGCGCACGGATTTCGAACTGGCGATGACGCGCGGCGCCCTGGCGCGGGACATGCCCGTGCTGGGCATCTGCGGCGGCCAGCAATTGCTGGCGGTGGCCTTCGGCGGCACCCTGCACCAGCACATCCCGGATGCCGTCCCCGGCGCGCTGGAACATGAACAGCCCAACCCCCGGCACGAACCGGGGCACGAGATCAGCATCGCCGCGAACACGCTGCTGGCCGGCATCGTCGGCCGGCCGCGCATGGCGGTGAACAGCGCGCATCACCAGGCGGTGGCCAGCGCCGGGCCGGGCGCGGTCGTGAACGCCCTGGCGCCGGACGGGGTGGTGGAGGGCGTGGAGCATCCTGGTCACCGCTTCGCCCTCGGCGTGCAATGGCACCCGGAATATGCCGTGGACCCGGCCGACCCGCTGATCTTCCACGCCTTCGTCCGGGCCTGCCGTGGCTGACGAGGACGACAGCCCGCAAGGCGGGGAAGCCGCGCCCGAAGCGCGTGGCGAACGCATCGCCAAATGGCTGGCCCGCGCCGGCCTGGCCAGCCGGCGGGACGCCGAGAAGCTGATCGCCGAAGGCCGGGTGAAGCTGGAGAACAAGGTGGTGGAAAGCCCCGCCACCTTCGTCCAGCCCGGCGATATCGTCACCGTGGACGGCAAGGCGGTGGCGGAGCCGCAGCGCACCAGGCTGTTCCGCTATCACAAGCCGGTCGGGCTGGTGACGACACACCGGGACGAGAAGGGGCGGGAAACCGTGTTCCAGGCCCTGCCGCCGGGCCTGCCGCGCGTGGTCTCGGTGGGCCGGCTGGACCTCAATTCCGAAGGGCTGCTGCTGCTGACCAATGACGGCGAGCTGGCGCGGCGGCTGGAACTGCCCGCCAATGGCTGGCTGCGCCGCTACCGCGTGCGGGTGCATGGCTTCGTGGATGAGCGGGCGCTGGCCCAGCTTGCCCGCGGCGTCACCATCGAAGGCGTGCGCTACGCCCCGATCGAGGCCGGGCTGGACAGCCGCCAGGGCAGCAATGCCTGGCTGACCGTGGCGCTGCATGAGGGCAAGAACCGCGAGGTCCGCCGCGTCATGGCCTTCCTCGGCCTTGCCGTCACCCGGCTGATCCGCACCGCCTATGGCCCCTTCCAGCTCGGTTCCCTGCCGCGCGGCGCGGTGGAGGAAGTGAACCCGAAGGTGCTGCGCGAGCAATTGGGCAGCGGCCCCGGCACCCAGGCCGCGCCGCGCCATGCCGCGC